>CAZTDA010000082.1:0-7712 GCA_964612155.1 uncultured Eubacteriales bacterium
CTCGATCGTCATTATTAAAAACATGCAGGATAACGGCTATATCTCGCTGTGGAAGACGATGCCGAAGTCCGATTCTCTGCTTGACAAGCTCGGAAAACGGCGTAAAAAGCCCCCGATCAAACCCGAGAAGGATGATTAATAACCGCATGAATGTTTTAATTGCCACCTTGGGCTGTAAAGTGAATCAAAGTGAAAGTCAGGCCGTCGGAGAGCTGTTTTCTCGTGGCGGCCATTTGGTTTTATCGTCAAATTCGAAAGCGGTTCCTGATGTCTGTATCGTCAACACCTGCGCCGTCACCGTCGAAAGCGAACATAAAAGCCGCCAAGCGCTCTCAAAAATGCGCAGAACTTATCCCAACGCCGTTGTGGTGCTGTGCGGATGTATGCCGCAAGTCGCCGAAACCCCCGCTTCCTATGACGCCGATATCGTCGTCGGATCAAAGGGGCGAAAGGATATCCCCGAGCTGGTCGAGCGGTTTTTGGCGGAGAGAAAACGGATTTTACAAATCAGCCCGCATCTGGCGGGCGACGCTTTTGAAACGCTCTCCCCCGTCTGCTTTGAACATAAGACCCGCGCGTTTTTAAAAATCGAGGACGGCTGCGATCGATTTTGTTCCTATTGCATCATTCCCTATGCGCGCGGGCGGGTGCGCTCGATGCCGCTTGCCGAAATCGGCGGGCACATTCAAAATCTCGCCGCTGCGGGACACCGCGAAATCGTCTTGACCGGCATCAACCTCGCCGCCTACGGGCAGGATTTGGGCTGTACATTGGCTGATGCCGTAAAAGAAGCGGCCAAAGTCGGAGCGGAGCGCATCCGGTTGGGTTCGGTCGAGGCCGATTTACTGCAAGACGACTTTTTACATGTGCTTGCGCAAATCCCGCAGTTTTGCCCGCAGTTTCACTTGTCTTTGCAAAGCGGCAGCGACACGGTGCTTGCGCGTATGAACCGCCACTATACGACTGAACAGTATTATCGGCTGACCGAAACGCTTAAAACGCTGTTTAAAAACCCGTCTTTCACCACCGACATTATGGTAGGGTTTCCGGGTGAGACGGACAAAGAGTTTGCCGAGAGCGTTGCGTTTGTGCAAAAAGTCGGCTTCTCGCGGCTGCATGTCTTCGCCTATTCCGCAAGACCGGGAACCCCCGCCGCCAAAATGGCGCAGGTGCCCCCTGACATCAAAAAGCGGCGCGCTGCCGATATGGCCGAAATCGGGGACAAGCTGGCTGCCGATTTTGCCGTTTCGCAAATCGGACAGACCGTATCCGTGTTGTTCGAGACCGTGAAAAACGGGCAATATTTCGGCAGAGCCGAGAATTATGTCCCCGTTGTTGTTGAGAGTCAAAACGACCTTCGAAAACAGATTTTGCCCGTACTTGTCACCGCAAGCGAGGGCGAGACCTGTGTCGGAAAAGTAATATCATAAAGGATGGCCAAAACTATGTCTGTCTTCAGAAGCTACACCGAAAAGAAATCCAGCTTTCGCGCCGACTGCGAACGGCTTCGCACCGACCTTGCCAACGAACTCGGCATCCGCGCCGTCGAATCGGTTCGCATCGTCAACCGCTACGACATCGAAGGGATTGAACCAAATCTGCTCGAAACCGTGCGCACCAAAGTGTTCGGCGAACCCGCGGTCGACGAGATTTTTGAGATTCTCACATTCGCAAAAACCGATTTTGTGCTTGCGGTCGCCTATCTGCCCGGGCAGTTCGACCAGCGCGCCGATTCGTGCGAGCAGTGCGTGCAGCTGATCACCAAAGGCGTGCGCCCCAAGGTGAAATGCGCGAAAATCTACAGTTTTACGGGCGCTCTCTCCGATGAAGACAAGACGGCCATTCAAAAATATCTGATCAATCCGGTGGACAGCCGGGCGGTCTCGCTCGACCCGTTCACCACGCTCGACGAAAAGTTTGACACCCCCGCTCTGCCCGAGACGCTGACCGGATTTTGCATGCTAAACCAATCGGGACTGGAAGAGCTGCGTAAAAAACTCGGGCTTGCGATGGATTATGACGATATCGCGTTTTGTCAAAAGTACTTTTCAACCGAAGAAAAGCGCGACCCGACCATCACCGAAATTCGGATGATCGACACCTACTGGTCGGACCACTGCCGCCACACTACGTTTTTGACGGTGTTAAACGATATTAAGATCGAAGATGAAGAAGTCAAAGCCGCATACGAGCAATATTTAAAAATGCGCGAGGTGGTCTACGGCGAAAAGGCCAAAACCCGCCCGATCACGCTGATGGATATCGCCACCATCGGCGCGAAATACTTAAAAAAGACCGGTAAACTCACAAGGTTGGACGCTTCGGAAGAGATCAATGCGTGCAGCGTGAAAATCACCCCGAAAATCAACGGCAAGTCCGAGGATTGGCTGTTGATGTTTAAAAACGAGACCCACAACCACCCGACCGAAATTGAACCGTTCGGCGGTGCGGCAACTTGCCTCGGCGGCGCCATCCGCGACCCGCTTTCGGGGCGCGCTTATTGCCATCAGGCCATGCGCGTGACCGGTGCGGCAGACCCCAATGCCCCTTTTGAAAAGACCCTGCCGAATAAGCTGCCACAGCGCAAACTATGCCTCGAGGCCGCCGCCGGATTCAGCTCCTACGGCAACCAAATCGGCCTTGCGACCGGTATCGTCTCGGAGATTTATCACCCCGGCTACGCGGCAAAGCGGCTTGAAACCGGTGCGATTATCGCCGCCGCTCCCGCCAAAAACGTGCGCCGCGAGACCCCTGTCCCCGGCGATGTGATTATTCTGCTCGGCGGCAAAACCGGACGCGACGGCTGCGGAGGTGCGACAGGTTCATCCAAAGCGCACAACACCGAATCGCTTCAAACCTGCGGCGCGGAAGTGCAAAAAGGCAACGCGCCCGAAGAGCGCAAATTACAGCGGTTATTCCGCGATCCAAAAGTCACCGCGCTCATCAAGCGGTGCAACGACTTCGGAGCGGGCGGCGTCTCGGTCGCCATCGGCGAACTCGCCGACGGACTCAAAATTGACCTCGACGCGGTACCGAAAAAATACGAGGGTCTCGACGCCACCGAACTTGCAATCTCGGAATCGCAGGAACGCATGGCGGTTGTGGTCGCCCAAAGTGATATGGAAAAATTCATCGAATATGCCGCCGCCGAAAACCTCGACGCAACCTTTGTCGCGGTTGTCACGGACGACGCGCGCATGACGATGATTTCAAAAGGACAAGCCGTTGCCTCGCTTTCGAGGGATTTTCTCAATTCCAACGGCGCGTCCAAAAACGCTTCTGTCCTTGTAAAAAAATTGCAAAAGCTCGAATTCTCCCCCAAAAAAGGAAATCTTCCCGACCAGTTCAACGCCGCTGTCTCGGGTTTGAACGCCGCGTCCCAAAAGGGCCTTGGCGAGCGTTTTGACGGTACCATCGGCGCGGGCACGGTGTTGATGCCGTACGGCGGCAAAACCCGCACCACCCCCCAACAGGCGATGGTCGCGCTGCTGCCCGTGCTCGGCGGACAAACCGACGACTGCTCGATGATGGCTTACGGTTTCAACGCCGACGTCTGCGCTCAAAACCCGTTTTTCGGCGCGTTTTCTTCGGTTGTCTCTTCGGTCGGAAAACTCGTCGCGGCGGGCGCGCCTATCAAAACGGAAGCCGAAAACTGCTGGCTCTCGTTACAGGAATTTTTCCCGTCGCCGCGCAAAGACCCGGAGCGTTGGGCGCTGCCGTTCTGCGCGCTGCTCGGCGCTTTGAAAGCGCAGGTCTCGCTCGGATTCGCCGCCATCGGCGGCAAGGACTCGATGTCCGGCAGCTTTGAAAACATCGATGTCCCGTCAACCTTGATCTCGTTCGCGGTATCCGAAACCACCACCGACCGGGTCATCAGCTGTGAGTTTAAATGTGCAAACCATCCGGTGTATCTGATCGTTCCGAAAGCCGGAAGCGACCTGACCGAATCCGTTCCCGAGACCTTTGCCAAAATCGTAAAGCTGATCGGTGAAAAGAAGATTTTATCCGCCTATTCGCTGACCGATTGTTCGGCGGCGGAAGCGCTTGCAAAAATGTGCTTCGGCAACGACATCGGCCTCAAATTCGCCTGCGTACCCGAACAAAAATTCTTCTTTGATCCCCTGCCCGGCGGATTTTTGGTCGAAGCCGAAAACGACCTTGACGAACTGCTGATCGGCACTACGACGGCTGACGGCATTATCAAGACCCCGGACGGCGATATCGCAATCAATCAATTGCGCACTGCCTGGGAAAAACCGCTGGAATCAGTTTATCGCACTAAGGTCAGCGCGCCTTCCGAGATTCGTAAATATACACTTTACACCGAACGTAACGGTGCCGCGCCTGCAATCAAGACCGCGCAACCGACTGTGTTTATCCCGGTTTTCCCCGGTACCAACTGCGAATACGATGTCGCCCGCAGCTTTGAAGAAGCCGGTGCGAAAGCGGATATCTTTGTGATCAAAAACCGCAGCGCCTCCGATGTCGCCGAGAGCGTGGAAAATATGGTCAAGCACCTTGAACAGTCGCAGATTTTAATGATCCCGGGCGGCTTTTCGGGCGGAGATGAACCCGACGGCAGCGGCAAATTCATCACCGCGTTTTTCAATAACCCTGATATTTCCTCGGCAATCAACGGACTGCTTTACAAGCGCGACGGGCTTGCGCTCGGTATCTGCAACGGGTTTCAAGCGCTCATCAAACTCGGGCTCGTGCCGTTCGGCGATATCCGCCCGATGACCGCCGACAGCCCGACACTGACTTATAACGCCATCGGCCGCCACCAGTCGATTCCGGTGCGTCTCAAGATCGTCTCGGTCAAGTCACCGTGGATGAAATACGCACAGCCCGGCGAGGTCTATACCATTCCGGTCTCGCACGGTGAAGGTAAATTCGTCGCCGACTCCGCGTTGATTGAGCAATTGGCGCAAAACGGGCAGATCGCCACGGTCTATGTCGACGAAAACAGCAATCCAACCATGCAGATGCCCCACAATCCCAACGGCTCTATGGCGGCGGTCGAGGGCATCACCTCGCCCGACGGCAGAGTGTTCGGGAAGATGGGACATGATGAGCGCTGCGGCAAAAACCTGCTGCGCAACGTCGGCGGCTCGTCGATTGAGTTGTTCCGTGCAGGTGTGGATTATTTTAAATAAAGAATCGTAGGGACGGGTTTCCATGCCCGCCCGTCAACGGGTTTCCATGCCCGCCCGTTAAAAAGACAATCGCCCCCTACGTTCGGGGTTACACTCGGGGCGGCGTGGAAACCGCCCCCTACATCCGAGGTTACACTCGGGGCGGCATGGAAACCACCCCCTACATATTAATTTAATCCGCCTCCGGCAATCTCGTTGCGGATTTCGGCGATCATCTTTTCCAAAATCGGAGGGGGATTGGCTGCGAGTTTTGAAGCGGCATTTTTGGCGGCGGCAATCGCGGAGAAATCGCTTAACCCGCCCGCCAAGCGCAAAATCGGAAGGCCGCTTTGGCGCTTGCCGAGAAAATCACCCGGCCCGCGCAAGGTCAAATCCTTTTCGGCAATCTCGAAGCCGTCGGAGCTGTCCGCCATGATGTTCAGCCGCTCATACGCCGTAGCGGAACAGGCGCGCGCCACCAAGATGCAATATGATTCATACGCACCCCGCCCGACCCTGCCGCGCAACTGGTGCAACTGTGCCAACCCGAAAGAATCGGCGTCTTCAATGGTCATGACCGTGGCGTTCGGCACATCAATGCCGACCTCAATGACCGTGGTCGAGACCAACAACTGCGTATTCCCCGCGATAAAATCGGACATGACCGCGTTTTTCTCGGTGGCAGCCAGCCGCCCGTGCAAAAGCGCGGTTTTATACTGCCTGAACGCGGGCAGAATCGCTTTTTCGTAATAGACCGCCGCCGCCAATTTTCCCGACTCGTTGTCGTCGATGGCCGGGCAGACAATATATGCCTGTCGTCCTTGGTCGAGCTCTTTTTTGATAAATTCAAACAGCCGCGCACGGCTTTTTTCTTTGTAGATATAGGTCTTGATCTCCCGGCGGCCGTTGGGCAGGGTATCGAGCACAGACAGGTCGAGATCGCCGTAGAGCATCAGCGCCAGCGTGCGCGGGATCGGGGTCGCCGACATGATGAAAAAGTGTGGTGAAACGCCTTTCGCCGCCAATTTCGAACGCTGACGAACGCCAAATCGGTGCTGTTCATCGGCCACCACCAAAGCTAAATTTTTATAGACGACATTGTCGGAAAATAATGCGTGTGTGCCGATTAAAATATCGATTTCACCCGAGGCGAGCGCTTCTAAAATCCGCTTTCGCTCGGCCTGTTTGGTCGTACCTGTCAGCAGTTCGCAGCGGACGCCGAGGCCGGATAATAACCCGTTCAGGGTTTTAAAATGTTGATTCGCCAACAGTTCGGTGGGTGCCATCAATGCCGATTGGTAACCCGCTTTTGCCGTTTTGTAAAGCAGCGCCGCGCAGACGGCGGTCTTGCCCGAACCGACGTCGCCCTGCAACAAGCGGCTCATCGGCTTTTCGCTCGCCATATCCTCAAAGGCCTGTTTGATCGCATTCTTTTGGCAGTCGGTCAGCTTAAACGGCAGCGCGGCGACGAACGGTTTCATATCGAAGCGCGGGATTTGAACGGCTTGCCCTTCCCGCGCACCCGCTTTCATGACCTCCATGATCAAGTTAAACATCAACAGTTCGCCGAAAATCAACCGCTGTTTGGCGAGTTCATAGGCCTGCTGATCCGCCGGAAAATGGATGTTGCGGAGCGCATAATTCAACGTGCAAAGCCCGAATTCCTTTCTGATTTCGTCCGGCAGCGGTTCCTCAATCAGCGGCAAATACATGTCGAGCACGGAAGAGATTATTTTCGCGATAGCGGCGCTGTTTAAGCCCTTTGTCTGAGAATAGATCGGCACCAGCAGACCCTTGTTCTCCTCTAAGGAGACATATTTCGGTGAGGTCATCTCCACCCTGCCGCTTGTTTTTTCAATTTTACCCGTAAAACAATATTCCTTGCCGTCCTTGAGCCCTTCGGCGGCGTATTGACTGTTAAAAAAGACCATGCGCCCGACCGTCTCGTCAGCGTCGACAACCCGCACATTATACAGTGTAATGTTTCTGTTTTTAGTCGGAATTCGCACCGCTTTTCCGGTCACGGTGGCATTGACCGAACAGACCTCTCCTTTTTTTGCATTTTCGAAAGTCGAACCCGCGGAGAAGTCCATATGGGATCGGGGGTAAAAATCGATCAGATCAGCAGCGGTTTTTAAGCCCAGTTTTAAAAGCAAGGCAACCCTTGCAGGGCCGACGCCCTTGATAAATTGGACGCCGGTCTCTTTGGCTTTGGGGCAATAAAAACTATTTAGCATCTCCGTTCACCGTCTTGATCTCCTGCGTGTATGCAAGATTGTAAAAAGCGTTTTCAAAGGTGTCGGATGGAGCGACGACAAGATTGGAAGAATAAGCGACAACGCCGTCGCGGTAGACCAGCGGGATAAACGGCATTTCGACTTCATAAGCCGCCAAAAAACGGGTATAATCACCGGTCCTTAAATACAGGTTGCGTGTGTCAACAAGATACTGGCTGCATAAAATCCCTTGTTTAGGGGTGAGCGAATCAATCAGTTCGGAATAGTTATAATCCGCCGAGAGCTTGACTTCGCCGATGTATAAATCACAGCCGCCGTAGAGCACCGCGTCGCGGTAGGA
>CAZTDA010000083.1:0-7692 GCA_964612155.1 uncultured Eubacteriales bacterium
GACATTATGCCGGACAAAATCGGCGTATTGAGCTGATTAAATTAAACGGCAGCATCGAGCTTGCCCCTGTGACCGGGCTTAGTGACGTGATATCGGACATCGTCGAGACCGGCACGACGCTGAAGGAGAACAACCTCTCGGTGCTCGAGACCATCGTGCATTCGAGTGCGCGGCTGATTGCGAACAAGAGCGCATACCAATTTAAGCGCGAGATGATCGATGGGATCCGGGACAGAATGGAGCAATTGAAATGAATATTAAAATTATTGATATAAAAGATTTAAACAATAAAAATATCTTTTGCCGAAGCGTTTCCGAGACCCCGAAACAGGTCTGTGAGGCGGTTGATGAGGTTATCAAGGCCGTGATTGCGGAGGGCGACAGCGCCCTTTTACAGTTCACCGAAAAATTCGACGGCGCGAGTTTAGCCAAAATCGAAGTGGACAAAGCGGCGTTGGACGAAGCGGAATCGGCGGTTGACGGCGCTCTGTTGGCGGCTTTGAAGACCGCGGCGGAGAACATCAAAGAGTTTCACACGAAACAAAAACGCGAGGGATTTGAATTTAAGCGTCCCGACGGCGCGGTGCTGGGTCAGCGGTTTACGCCGATTGAACGGGCGGGCGTCTATATTCCGGGCGGCACGGCGCGTTATCCCTCAACCGTTTTGATGGATGTGATTCCGGCGAAAATCGCAGGGGTAAAAGAAATCATCATGACCACGCCTCCGGGCAAAGACAGCAAAATCCCTGCGGCGACACTGGCGGCGGCTAAGATTGCGGGCGTTGACCGGGTGTTCGCACTCGGCGGCGCACAGGCGATTGCTGCGATGGCGTACGGGACGCAGAGCGTGCCCAAAGTCGATAAGATCGTCGGGCCGGGCAATGCCTATGTCACCGAGGCCAAGCGGCGGGTGTTCGGGATGGTCGGACTGGATATGTTGGCAGGGCCGAGCGAGATTTTGATCATCGCAGACGGGAGCGCAAACCCCGACTTTATCGCGGCGGACATGCTCTCGCAGGCCGAACACGACAAAAACGCCTCGGCGGTGTTGATTTGCGAATCCGATGAATTCGCGCAAAAAGTGGTTAAACAACTTGAAAAACGTCTTGAGACGCTGCCGAGAAGTGAAATCGCCTCGGTATCGCTCGAAAACAACGGCATGATCATTATTGCGGGGCTTGATGAAGCGATCAGGATTTCCGACTCACTGGCTCCGGAACATTTGGAACTGTGCGTAGCCGACCCCGACGCGGCGCTTGAAAAAGTCAAAAACGCGGGCAGCATCTTTTTGGGAAACTATACGCCCGAGGCGCTCGGCGATTATTTAGCCGGAACCAATCACACGCTGCCGACGATGGGTACGGCCCGGTTTTCAAGCCCGCTTTCGGTGGACGATTTTGTCAAAAAGAGCAGCTATATCCGTTATGACGCAAATTCGCTTTCGAGCGTCGCCGAAAAAATTGTGAACTTTGCACGCGCCGAGGGGCTTGACGCACATGCAGAGAGCGTTCTGGCGCGGTTTGAAGGTAAATGATATGAGCTTTTTAGATAAGAAATTGAAAAATCTTGTGCCGTATGTGCCGGGCGAACAGCCGGCGGATATGGATCGATTGATGAAATTAAACACCAACGAGAGCCCGTTTCCGCCGTCGCCCAAGGTGATTGCGGCGGTGAATTCGGAAGCGGTCTCGCGGCTACGGCTTTACAGCGACCCGACCTGTCGAAAGTTGGTCGAAGCCATTGCAAAATTCGAAAATGTGAGATCCGAAAACGTGTTTGTCGGCAACGGCAGCGACGAGGTTTTGTCGTTTATTTTTCACGGCTTTTGCGAAAAAGGCGTAGCGTTTGCCGACATCACTTACGGGCTTTATCCGGTGCTTTGCCAAATGTTCGGCGTCGCCGAAAAAGTGATTCCCTTGAAAGCCGATTTTTCGCTTGATCCTGCTGACTACGCCGATTTGAACGAAACGGTTGTGATTGCAAACCCCAACGCGCCGACCGCTATGGCGTTGACGCTTGACGGCATTCGGCAATTGATGAAACCGGGCCGTTTGACGGTGGTGGACGAGGCGTATGTCGATTTCGGGGCCGAGAGCGCGGTAGAATTGCTCAATGAATTTGATAACCTTTTGATTGTCAAAACCTTTTCGAAATCGCGGTCGCTGGCGGGCGGGCGTATCGGCTACGCGGTCGGCAGCAAAGAACTGATCGCCGATTTAAACGCGCTGAGATACAGCTTTAACCCCTATAACATCAATTCGCTGTCGCTGATCGCGGGGATCGAAGCCGTCAACGACGTGGTGTATTTTGAAGAGTGCCGCGCAAAGATCATTCAAAACCGCGAGATACTGACCGCCGGGCTTCGGGAACTGGGCTTTACGGTATTGGACAGCAAGGCGAATTTCGTATTTGCCAAACCGGCGGGCATGAGCGGAAAAGAGTGTTTTGACGCGTTACGCGAAAACGGAATTTTGGTGCGGCGGTTCGACAAACCGCGTATTGCCGACTATTTGCGCATCACGGTGGGCGACGAAACGCAGACAGCAAAGTTTTTAGAGACGATGCAAAAGATTATCAATTAATCGGAAAGGGTAGGGATGGCTATGAGAAGCGCGCAGATTTCACGCACGACCAACGAGACCGACATTGCGCTGACCCTGTGCTTGGAGGGCACGGGCAAGGCCGTGATTGACACCGGCATCGGGTTTTTAAACCACATGCTGACCCTGTTTGCCTGCCACTCCGGGTTTGATTTGCAGCTCACCTGCAAGGGCGACATCGACGTGGATTTTCACCACTCGGCGGAGGACATCGGCATTTGTTTAGGCAAGGCGTTGGACACCTCGCTCGGCGACCGGGCGGGCATCACGCGCTACGGAAGCGTGTTTTTGCCGATGGACGAAGCGTTAGTGCTGGCAGCGGTGGACATCTGCGGACGGGCAACGCTCGGCTATGCGCTTGAGATTCCGTCACAGAAAATCGGCGATTTTGATACCGAACTGATCAAGGAATTTTTCACGGCGCTGACGCGTGAACTCAAAGCAGCGGTGCATTTGCGCCAATTTTGCGGCGAAAACAGCCACCACATCGCCGAGGCCGCGTTCAAGGCGTTTGCGCGGGCGATGGCGATTGCGGTCAAAATTGACCCAACTAAAAAAGATCAGATTCCCTCTTCCAAAGGCACGATTATTTAGTTTTAAATAAATCATCTCAAAGGACGGTAAACACATGACGGCGATTGTTGATTACGGCGTCGGAAATCTGTTCGGGCTTGCGGCGGGCTTTGAAGCGGTCGGGGAGGCCTGTAAGGTCACCGGCAATGCCGATGAAATTCGGGCGGCAACACGGATTTTGCTGCCCGGCGTCGGGGCGTTCGGGGATGCGGCGCAAAAACTTGAAAAAAGCGGACTCGGCGCGGTGATCAAAGAGCAGGCAATGACGGGAAAACCGCTGTTCGGCATCTGTTTGGGTATGCAGCTGCTGTTTGAACGCAGCTATGAGTACGGGCTGAACGAGGGGTTGGGGCTGCTGAAGGGCAGCGTCAAGCCGTTTGCGGGCGTGCCCGGGTTTTCGCTCAAAATCCCGCAGATCGGCTGGAATTCGCTCGATATCAGGCGGCACGAGGATCCGCTGATGCGCTATACCAAAGACGGCGATTTTGTCTATTTTGTGCATTCTTATTACGCCGACGAGTGCGAAGCCGACATCACGGCGACCGCCGAATACGGCGTGGCGGTTCCGGCGGTCGTCTCGCGCGGGAACATTTTCGGCTGCCAGTTCCACCCCGAAAAGAGCGGTGAAGTGGGCTTGAGAATTTTAAAGGCGTTTTGTGAGATAGTGATTTGAGTTATAATGAGGAGGTCTTTGGATGGATGAGCTTCGGGAATTTTTAATGGCTTCCGGCGCCGACCTTGTCGGCTATGCAGACCTTTTAGGCCTCGATTCCGATTGCCGTATGAACATGCCGTTCGGGGTCTCCATCGGTATTAAACTCGATCCGGAGATTGTTAAGAAAATACCCTCCGATACAGTGATAGAGGAGTACAGCAATGAATATAAACAAGTTACTGACCGATTAGAAAAAATGTGTATGCAAACATACAACTTTATTCAGGACAGAGGTTTTCAATGTATCCCGCTGACCATTGATTATTATCACAAGAATTACCCCGGGAAAGCGCGTCTTCCCCATAAGACCATTGCGGCCTTGGCGGGACTAGGGTGGATATCGAAAAGCTCTTTATTGATAACTCCTCAATACGGCAGCGCGGTGAGATTGACATCCGTATTGGCGGATATGCCTTTGGATACAGAACCTCATCAATATGATTGCAAATGCGGAGTTTGTACGATATGCGTCGACGCGTGTCCCGGTCATGCGATTAAAAATAAAATCTGGACTGTCCAAACGGACAGAGACGAATTGGTAGATGTGGCGGCTTGTCGGGAAGCCACTTTATTAAGAGGAAAAGAATACGGCAAGGTGCACGGAACCTGCGGAATCTGTGTCGCGGTTTGCCCGTATACGAAAAAACATTTAAAGGCAAAGGGAGAATGAGTATCACTATGAAGATATTTCCGGCAATTGACCTCAGCGGGAAACAAGTGGTTCGGCTTGTCCGCGGCGATTATCAACAAATGACGATTTACGGGCAAGACCCGGTCAAGACCGCGCTGGGTTTTGAGGCGGCAGGGGCTAAATACCTGCATGTCGTCGATTTGGACGGCGCAAAAAGCGGCTCGCGTGAAAACTTAACGGTCATTGAAAAAATATTAAAAGCGACAAAATTGTCGGTCGAAATCGGCGGCGGCATTCGGGATATGGAGGCCGTGAAGGACTATTTAAACGCAGGCGCGATGCGCGTGATCATCGGCACGGCGGCGGTCAAAGACCCCACATTTTTAGCAGCGGCGCTTTCGCAGTACGGAACGAAAATTGCGGTCGGCGTGGATTTTAAAAACGGGCAAACCGCCACAGACGGCTGGACAAAATCTGTTGGGGATGCGTTTGATTTTTGCCGAAAACTCGCGGATATGGGCGTCGGCGCGTTAATTTGCACCGACATTGCCAAGGACGGCATGCTGCAAGGGCCGAATCAGGAGATGTACCGTGAGTTGGTTCGGTTGAAAACGGAAATTATCGCCTCGGGCGGCGTGAGCGGCCTTGAGGATTTGAAAATTTTGAAACAGACCGGCGTCGGCGGTGCAATCGTCGGCAAGGCGTTTTATACCGGAGCGGTTGATTTGAGAGAAGCCCTTTTGTTAGAGATAAAAACGGCCTCGGATTGATCTGTCGGATCGTATCCGATAGGGGCGGTTTCGTTGTTTGAAAGGATGGCACACGAATGATGACCAGAAGAATTGTTCCCTGTCTCGATGTTCGGGATGGCAGAGTGGTAAAAGGGACGAATTTTGCGGGCTTGCGCGATGTGGATGATCCCGTGGCGCTCGCCAAACGCTATAATGACCGGGGCGCTGATGAACTGGTGTTTTACGACATCGCGGCCAGCGTGGCGGGTCGTCCGCTGTTTGCGGACGCGCTCACCAAGGCGGCAAAACAGATTTTTATTCCGCTGACGGTCGGCGGCGCAATTCGGGGTGTAGACGATTTTGATCGGGTTTTAAAATGCGGCGCGGATAAAGTGAGCGTCAACACCGGAGCGATCCGCGACCCGCTGTTGATTGAGCGGGCGGCGAAAAAATACGGCAATCAATGCGTGGTATTATCGATGGATGTGGCGCGCGCGGGCGGAAAGTTCCACGTGTTCACCGCTGCCGGAAAGACCGACACCGGTATTGATGCGCTTGAATGGGCGGTTCGCGGTGAGGCGAGCGGCGCGGGCGAGTTGGTGATTAACAGCATCGACACCGACGGCGTGAAAAAGGGCTTTGACATCGAACTGTTGAACGAGGTCTGCAAGCGGGTGAAAATCCCGGTGATTGCCTCGGGCGGCGCGGGCAAAAAAGAGGACTTTTTGACGCTGTTTCGCGATACCGATGTTGACGCAGGATTAGCCGCGAGCATTTTTCATTACGGCGAACTTGAAATTTCGGATTTGAAAAAGTATTTATCACAAAACGGCATTCCGGTGCGGATTTAGAGAGGTGCAGAATGGACATCAATCAACTGAAGTTTGACGCTAACGGGCTGATCCCCGCGGTGGTACAGGATTTTTACAGCCGCAAGGTGCTGACGGTGGCCTACATGAACCGGGAAGCGCTCGAAATCACGCTGGCTGAGAAAAAGACCTGCTTTTATTCCCGCAGCCGCCAAAAACTCTGGCGCAAGGGCGAGACCAGCGGCAACTTTCAACATGTTGAGCGTATCACCGCCGACTGCGACGGCGACGCATTGACCGTCGAGGTCATCAAGGACGGCCCCGCCTGCCACACGGGCAAAGACAGCTGTTTTTATGAGACGGTCTATGAGGACGCGGATGCCGAAAAAAAGGCGTTTTCTCTCGAAGCGCTTTATGGGCTGCTCTGCGACCGCAAGGAAAAACTGCCCGAGGGCAGTTATACGACCTATCTGTTTCAAAAGGGTAAAGAGAAGATTTTGAAAAAGGTCGGCGAGGAGAGCACCGAGGTGATCGTCGCTGCCATGAAAAATGACAAAAAAGAGACGGTCTGCGAGATCGCGGATTTATGTTATCACACGCTGGTGCTGATGGCCGAGATGGGCATTACGCCATCGGATATTGCAAACGAGTTGGCTTCACGTAGCATTGTCGATCACAAGGTGAAGCAAGGCGGTTAAGCCATTGTCCTTTCGCACAACACGCATTTTACCGATTTAAGCGAAAGGTGTTGTATCAACGCCATGATCTGTCCGAGATTCTTCGCTTCGCTCAGAATGACAGTTACAAGCGAAAGGTGTTCAGAATGACAGTTCTCCCGGTACTCATTTTAAAAGAGGTGGGTTTATGAACAAGAATCTAAAAGCACCCGATACCGATTTTTTATTTGAAGCGGTATTGACGCTGAAGAGCGTTGACGAGTGCTATAATTTTTTCGAGGATTTGTGCACCGCCGCCGAGCTCAAGGAGTTTTCACGGCGGTTTGCGGTGGCGAAAATGCTGTCCGAGAAAAAGTCCTATACCGAGATTATCGCTGAGACCGGGCTTTCGACTGCGACAATCAGCCGGGTCAATACCTGCCTGAAATACGGCGCGGGCGGGTATGTGCTGGCATTGGAGCGGACGGGGAAGGATTGATTTTCAAAGGTTTGGGCGAAATAGGGTTGTAAAAAAGGAAGAAAAATGGTATCATTTTGTCAATATGGAATGAGCTTGTCGATTTATTGATAGTAACGCGCTGATTATTAAAACAAGCATATACTCGGAGGGCAAAATGATTACATATAAGCCCCGACATTGGCATATGGTCGCCGTCTATTCCGCAGCCCATTTCTTGGTGGACTTTTCCTGCGCTTTTATTATGTTTCGCAGCATCATGGGGACACCATACGGGTTTCTCTGTGTGCTGCTTTATAACTTTTGCGCTTTTGCCATGCAGATGCCGTTGGGGATCATCGCGGATAAAATGAACCGAAATTATTTATTTGCGATCATCGGCTGCATCCTTGTCGCGTTCGCATTTTTACCGGTACTGTTCCCGATTTTAGCATCGGTTGTCCTCGGAATGGGCAACGCGCTGTTTCATATCGGCGGCGGTATTGATGTTTTGAATATC
>CAZTDA010000084.1:0-7679 GCA_964612155.1 uncultured Eubacteriales bacterium
TCGAAAAAGCGCTCATCCCCGGTTGGTTCGGCGAGGGCGACGAAAAAATCTACATTGACGGCGAAGAACACCCCTCTATCTGGGGCACCGGCACCGAGGACTATTTTTTGACCGCGTGGAGCCCGCATGTCTACCACACACCGTTTGCCGGCTTCAGCATTTATCAAGCCGTCAACCACCCCGGGGATAAGACCACCGGATACCGCTTCCATGTCCTCGACCCGATTCCGTTTCAAAAGAGCATCCGCGTCAACATTGAGCACGCCTGGACAGTCGAAAACAAGGAATTCGCCGACTATTATTCCAGCGTCGCCTATTGGTATCAAGATAAACCACAGCACAAAACCGCGCCGCAGCGCGTGGAGCCGTTCCCCGGTCCGTCCGAACGCCGCGCCAGATGGCCCGAAAATGTCACCTACGACGACTTTTGGAAAAACGGGGATGTCCAAAAAGGATTTTAACCGATGAAACTTGCTTTTATCGGAAATCCGCAGCCCTATAAAGGCAAATTCGGCAAATACCGAGAATGGTCTTTGTCGGATTCTTACGGCTATACGCTGCTGTTCAGCCCCGAAATTTTGCACAGCTTTCGCACACTGCCGGAACTGCTTGACCGCAATCCCAAGTCCGACGAATATGATTTAGTCATCCTCCCCGAATGCAAAGACGGCTCTCCTGCGGAGGGCCTTCTTTGCAATCCGACACAAAAAGCGATTGTCGTTCAACCGTCCGAAAAAGTGTTACATGAACGATGCAAGATCGATTCGATCAAAAAAGTCCCCTCCTTAAAAGAGGCCTGGAACTTTCCGGGGAAGGACTATCTCTATCCCTCCGGTCTTGATTATCAAATCTTCGAACCGCAAAACGCCAAGGTTTTATCGACCATCGGCGAAAACCCCGACTTCTTCCTCAGCGGTACTACGGGGGTCTTTACCACCGATTTTTTCAAGGCGATTGCCGCGCATATTCACGAGCCGGTGTTGCCCCGCCTTCTGTATAACGCTTCAAAACTGCTGAGCGGCGGTATTTTAAAACTCGCGAGGTTTGAGCCGCCTCATACCGAGGCGGACGGGGACTTTCAGCTCCGCCGGGATTTTCACGCGGCGGGTTATGCGCTGATGATGATGCGCGAGCTGGCCGAAGATCACGAATTCTTGCCCAAATTTGAACAGTATCTGATCGCCGCAGCCGGTGCCTTTATCTCATCACAGCCCGAGCTCTGCCAAACGCGTTTGAAACAGGCCTTCACGGTGCTGGCAGACTGCCGAAAACGGGTTATTTCCAAGGACATTTTTTTCATCGATACCATCCACGCAGGCAGCATGCTGTCCGACACCGGTTATTTTGAATTCGACTGGCCCCAAAAGACCGCCGAATTTTTGTCCAATATGACCAGTTGGGCGGAGCGCCGCAATTTCAAGTTCTGCGTCGATTTCGGCGCGGGCGCGATGGAGCATTTTTTCAAACGCTATCCCAAACTAAAAGCCCGCATGGCGAAAGCCGCACAGGCGGGCATGATTGAATTTGTCAACGGCACCTACTCCCAACCCTATCCGCTGCTCTATTCCAACGAGTCCATGCTGCGGCAGTTCGAAATCGGGAAAGTCGAGATTAACGCTCTGTTTGGTGTCGAGGTCAAGACCTACGCCTCGCAGGAATTCGGCTTTACTTCCAATCTTCCGGCGCTGCTCAACCTCGCGGGCTTTGACGGCAGTGTGGGGCGCGTCTATAACCAAGGCGATGTTCCGCGCGATGACAAAAAGCTGATCAACTGGCGAGGCAAAGATGGTGAGACCATCCCAACCCTCCCGGCGCATTCCTACGCGTCGGAAAACGAGTACGATTTCACCTATGCCAATCTGCATATCAAATTGCAGGAAGCCGCAAGACACGCACCCGACATCGTGGTCTCCACCTCGCTCGGCGACGCGTCCTATTATCGGCCATTCCGTGAAGAACTCGCCCGGGTGCAGTATTACGCGCCGGTCTTCGGTGAAATCTGCACCTTTGCGGATTATTTCAAGCGTTTTAAACCCGAGAGCGCTTATGACATCAAAGCTGACGATTTGAAGTTTGACGGATATTTTTTAAATCTCGACAACTGGGAGTCGCTGCACGCCAAACATGCAGGCGGGTCAAACCGACACGGCTGTGTGATGCAAAAAGCGGAATCTGCGCTGCTGGCGCTCGAAAGCGCCGATGCCGCGCTATTCGCCCTGACCGGAACGCCGTCCGAATCGGTGAATTGGAAACCCCTTTTGCAATATGAGGGTCACGACAATTATGTGGTGCCCTATGAGACCGTCGGCGAGTTTATGCGCGACCAGGGCAATTTGATTCATTACTGCGGCCCCGCGAATCAAATTTCACTGCGCGAACGCGCCGAATCCGAACTTCTTACATCTCTGGAATCAACCGAAAAAGCCCTCGGTGCCCGGCTTGAGACGCTATGCAATTTATTATCAAACGAACCGGATACCTATATCGTTTTCAACCCCGCGCCCGCCCGTAAAATGCTTGCAGAAGTCGCGCAAAAAGGCGAATTCGCCTATCTGAACGACAAGCCGATTCCATCTCAACCGACTGAATCCGGTACACTACTCCAACTCGATCTGCCTGCCGACGGTTTCCGCCTGTTCAAACAGGTCAATGTATGTCATCCTGAGCAAAACGGGGCAAATACTGTCTGTCATCCTGAGCGGAGCGAAGGATCTCGGGCAGATGCAGCGTATTTTAAAAACGCCTTCTTCACCTTGCAACCCGACCCCACAATGGGAACGCTTCAAGTCCTCGACCCGTCCGGAAAATCGATTGTGAAAATCGGTCTTTCTTATCAAGATTATCTCATGCAAGCCGACCGCGTGGAGCTTCTCGAAAATGGCGATCTGCGCCAGACCGTCTGCGTAACCGGGAAACTGCTGAAAGACGGCAAAGTCGCCGCCGCGTTCACCGTAACCGCAGAAATCGCCGTAAACTCGGGCATTCTGCGTTTTAAAACCATGCTCGAACCTCTTGAAAATTTGCACGGAGACGCATGGGAGAACTCGATCAAAGCCGCTTTTTCATTTGCTTCACCCGTCCTAACGGTTTTACGCAACTGCTCCGACATCGTCGAAGAGACCCAACTCGAAAAATTCGGCAGTTTATATTTTGCCACCGTCAAAACCGAACACGGCGCGGTCAATTTCTATAATCACGGCAACAAGCTCTACCGTTTCCGCAATCAAACGCTCGAAAATGTCCTTTTAACCGAGCGTGAGCCCATGCGCACGTTTGAATATGCCCTTGAACTAAACGCCCCCGCAACCTCCGCGCAGGCGCTCAAAGCCGTTTCGCCCTGTGCTCTTAAAAAAGCGAATCCGTCTTCCACATTCAATCCGACTCAACACGCTGAGGCATTTTCACTGTTCACCCATGACGCCGAAAACGTGCTGATCACCGGTATGCGTGAGCAAGGCGGTCAAATCGAGGTCACCTATCAGGAAGTCGCGGGCAAAGAGAACACCGTCACAGTCCGTTCCCCGATCCCGCTCAAACGCGCTTATTTCACCGATCTTGCGGGAAATATCCGAGAGGAACTGCCCGTCGAATCAGGCGCAATCACATTCAAACTGAACCCCCACGCCCTTAAACTCGTGCGTTACTTATTCTCATCATATTTCACTTGACATACAATAAGTTCTGTTATACTGTAAAACCATTCAATCCTGAAAGGCGGCTAGTTACATATGAAAATCGGTTTAATTGTCTATTCCGAGACCGGAAATACCCTTTCGGTCGCGCAAAAACTTGAGCAGGCCCTGAAGACCGCCGGACACGCGGTGACCCTTGCCAAGATCGAGGCCGACAGAGACCAAAAGACCGGCGCAATCGCATTCAAGTCGACGCCCGCCGTCGACGCCTACGATGTTGTGATTTTCGCATCGCCGGTACAGGCGTTTTCCTTGGCAAAAGGCATGGGGCTCTATTTGGAGCAGCTGTCGTCGCTGACGGGCAAAAAGGCCGCCTGCTTTGTTACGCAGCATCTGAAAAAGGACTGGATGGGCGGCAATCATGCAATCAAACAGATTACGGCGACCTGCAAAGCCAAAGGTGCCCAACTGTCGCAGAGCGGTATCGTCCACTGGTCGAGTGAGACCCGCGAAACCCAGATCGATGATGTGATCCGTAAAATGAGTGCTGTTTAATTAGAGGACACCATCATGAAAAAATGGGTAAAAGTCCTGTTGATCTTCCTTGCTGTCATCCTGGTGTTGATTGCCGCAGGTGTGATTTTGATGTCCTCGGCGACAAAAAAGCTGAACGCTCTTACCGATATACAAATCTCGGACATCGACCTATCTGCCGCTGCCGACGGAACTTATGAGGGTAAATACAGCGCTTTTCCCATCAGCGTGGTGGTCTCGGTGACAGTGACAAATCATCAAATCGCCGAAATAGAGCTGATCAAGCATTTTAACGGTCAGGGCGGCGCAGCGGATGTGATCCCGGAAAAAGTCGTCGAGGCCCAGTCGCTTGAAATCGATGCCATTTCAAGCGCAACCTACAGCAGCAAAGTTATTTTGCTGGCGATCAAAGACGCGCTCACAAAAGCCGCAGGAAATCTATAACACTTTTCCGGTACAAATCACCTCCGTCCGCATTAAAGCGGACGGAGGTTTTAATTTTATTTCTTTTCTCACCGAAACATCGCTAAAAATTCTTCCTCTGAGGTCTGATCAAATACCGTCAGATTCATCTGAACAAATTTTTCACCGGTATCGCCCTCGAGGCAGCGGTAATACTCGATAAACTTCGCATTGTCAATCCCCGAAAGGGTATAAGCAAACCGCTCGTAGGTCACCCCTCCGACTTCTACAGTCGTTATGGCTTCAGGGTTGACCTTAAATCGAGCGTTTTTATATTTCACGGAACTTCCGAGCAGCCGCACATTCCGCTGTGCTTCTTTCAAAGCGCTGCAAGGTGCTGTCCCCGGAGAATAGTATCTGATATATAGTTTTGAATCGTCGGGTTTTTGCATGAAAGTATCGACATAATCGGAATATGACTGTAAATTTTCATAAATATTGGGAACATATTCGAAATTTTTAATCATATCTGCGTCGCTCATGATCTGCCAGCCGTCCGGCACAGTCATAAAAACGCCGGTCTCGCTGTTGGAATATGTACGCCCGCCCCATGTGCCGCGCTTCGGTATTCCCGACCCGGGCTTCCAAAAAAACAAGGTGATCACTAAGGTTGTCACAATCACCGCTGCCGCGATGATAAAAAAAGCATTAAAATTCCTGCCTGTTTTGGATGGTTTAAAATTCAATCCCGGGAACACCACTGCCATTTCAACGCCCATCCTTTCATGCCTGACGTATTAAACCTTGACTTG
The DNA here is from genome assembly GCA_964612155.1 of uncultured Eubacteriales bacterium. GTDB lineage: Bacteria > Bacillota > Clostridia > Oscillospirales > JAKOTC01 > DAOPZJ01. Next base: position 5,381 of record CAZTDA010000084.1, read on the forward strand.
CATATGCTGTAAACATGAATCCTCCAACTTTACCAATTAAAGGGGTCGTTTCTCGAGAACTATATCGCATTCGGAAGTTTTTGTCAACTGTGACACGGCTAAGCACACTTGCTGCCGCAACAGGATATTATAGAGCGGGCACGCCCTTGTAAATCATAATTCTGCGGCGGCGTGTATACGATTGCAAGGGTTGTTGACCAACGATGGAGTTCACCAACAGATCAAGATTTTACCCCTGCGAAAGAGTGGTTTACTATTTATGAATAATTTGGAATTTATTATTTTTTTAAAAAAAGCGTTGGCCAAACCCGTGATGTATATGTGGGGCGATTACGGCAGAACCATCACCCTTTTAACAATCGCAACCAAGGCCAAGCAATATCCCAAACACTACACCGAGGCCTATCAGGCGGAACTGCGCAAACAGATCGGAAGCGGAATCGGCTGCGACTGCACCGGCCTGATCAAATGGTTCTTATGGACGGATGGCGACATCGAAAAAGAGCCGAAATATCATGCAGATACCGATAACAGCGCCAGCGGATGGTACCGCGAGGCAGATGTGCGCGGGGACATCACCACCCTTCCCGAGATACCGGGTCTGATTGTCTCGTTCCCCGGCCACTGCGGCGTTTATATCGGAAACGGTCAAGTGATCGAATGCACAAAAGGAATATACGGAAACGGCGTCGTCATGACCAATCTCTCCGACCGTAACTGGGAGTTATGGTGCGAGTGCGCCTATATAAAATATATTCCGGTTGAAAATCTACCGGAAGATCCTGACGGCTTTCACGATATCAGGTATCAAACCGCCTACGTGATTAAGGACTGCCCGGCTTATTCAACTTTAAACCAAGAACAAAAGATCGGCACAATTTATATCGAAGATGAGATTTTATATCTAGGTGACATGGGCGATATGTGCGCTGTCATCTACCCCACCGCTGCAACAGAAAAGATTGCGTTTATTAAAAAAACCAATGTCACTTTTGAATCATAAATATCTCATTTTACGAAAGGAAAGGTTCACATCATGATCAAACAAAACAGATTAAAATCCCCGATTTTTTGGTCGAGTTTGGCCACACAGGTGCTCTCCATCCTCGTGTTGACAAATGTCATCGGTGCAGAGTGGAGCGCGCCCATTTCGGGTATCGTCACAGCGGTACTTGAGGCGTTCACGGTATTCGGACTGCTTAATAACCCGACAGATAAGGGAAGTTTCTAATGAGGAGGTAAGGACGTGGAAATCATCATCGCCATCCTCGGCAGTGGTGCGCTTTCGGCATTGATCAGCGGAATATTCGGCTATTTTCGTGACCGAAAAACAAAAAATGATGGCGTTCGCGCCGGTGTCAGGCAGCTTTTGTATGACAAAATCAAATCCCTCGGAAAGGAATATATTACCATAGGCGAAATCACTTCAGAGGATCTTGAAGATATGATCAATATGCATCGAATTTATCATGACGAGCTTAACGGAAACGGCTATTTGGATCATGTGATGGAAGAAATTAAAAAGCTCAAGCCGGTGAGCCGCCGTTAAAAATGTGCGATCGTTCACTGAAAAAAATCGAAGTGAAGCGTGCAGAAGTTAAAAATGAATCATTTTTGCTTACCTTGTGGCAAAAAGAAATATCAAAACCATGGTATTTCGCTTACGCGACCTATTGTTGCGTCAATTTGTGCCGAACTGATGCGATGTTTATTTTTTATAGGTCGCAACACACAAATATCAGCTCGCCATGCCGCCGCGCGGCAAGAGCGAATATAACTGAAAAAGCACTTGCCTAAGCAAGTGCTTTTTTATGGTGGACCTGAAGGGATTCGAACCCACGACCTCTCGGATGCGAACCGAACGCTCTTCCAACTGAGCTACAGGCCCAAACTGAATTGTTAAATTTTTAGAACTGAGATGCCTCTTTGGGACTGTGGCTCGGTTTGCGAGCATACAGGCCCATATAAAGTAATAAGTAATAGTGAAGAGGGAATAGGTTAATCAAAATGCGCTCTTTGCGCGCGCAACATATTTTACAATACTTCGGCGGTTTTGTCAACTGTTTTCGGACGTGGAATAAAAAATTCGGGGTTTACAGACATTGGCTAAAATGGTATAATTTGAACGGTTTGAACGGAGATACAGAGAATCAATTTATGCTTCTGTTCGAAAGGATGGCTGTTTTATGAAATTGCGCGCGCCGAAAGGATTTACGTTTTTTATCGCCTTTGTATTGGCGGGGCTCGGCATTGTCTCAAAATATGTACATATCGATTTCGTATCCGACTACAGCTTTTG
>CAZTDA010000085.1:0-7676 GCA_964612155.1 uncultured Eubacteriales bacterium
ATGCTGATCGCGTTTTTGGAAAACAATCTGCAGGCCGACGGCAGCGTGGTGATTCCCGAACCGTTGAGACCGTATATGGGCGGGAAAGAGAAACTGGGGAAATAGGATTCAAGATTAGCAAAAACGATAAAACAAGATGTGTTTGAAATCAAATAGGTTTTCTGCTTTTTTGAGTGTCGAATCCATACACAAATGCGACGGCATCGGGTCGTCATGCCGCCTATCAGGCGACTTGGACGCCGACTCCTATAACAAAATTTCTGTGTTTCGAGTGTTAAAAGCCACCGTTTTATATGCAATCATGCGTTAAAACGGTGGTTTTAAAATAGCAGGGGGAGTATACATAAATGAAAATTTTGGTGATCGGCGGAAATCGGTTCATGGGAAAGAATTTGGTTTCCGAGCTTATTAAGTACGGAGATAATATCACCATCGCCACCAGAGGTAAAACGGAAGACCCTTTCGGCGACTCGGTTAAAAGAATTGTATTCAACCGATTGGAAGAGAGCAGTATACAAGCATGTCTTTCGGGTGAATATTATGATGTGGTGTTTGACAGTTTGGCTTACTGTTCAAATGATGTTAAAATACTGCTTGATCATATTCAATGCGGCAAATATGTCATGATCTCGACGACGGCGGTGTATCAAAAACATATGGACACCAAAGAAGACGAATTCAATCCGCTGGAAAAGGAGTTAATTTGGTGCGACAGAGCCGATTTCCCCTATGACGAAATCAAACGGCAGGCGGAATGTGCGCTGTTTCAAAAATATTCGAGCGTTCCTTCGACAGCAGTCCGGTTTCCTTTTGTAATCGGTGAAGACGACTATACCAAGCGGTTGTTTTTCTATGTCGATCACATCGTGAACCAAAAGCCGATGTTTGTTGATAATTATGAGAAACAAATGGCTTTTGTGCGTTCGGATGAAGCGGGGAAATTAATGGCGCTGCTCGGCGATAATGAGTTTACGGGCTCCATCAACGGCGCAAGCGACGGCACGATTTCTTTGAAAGAGATTGCAGAATATATTGAAAAGAAAACCGGTATGCGTCCAATCCTTTCTCCCGACGGTGAGAAAGCGCCTTACAACGGCGAGACGGAATACAGCATTAATACGTATAAAGCAAAACAGTTGGGATTTTGTTTTTCTCCGCTGAATACATGGATTTTAGAGTTGATCGATTTCTATATCAACGAAGCAAGGAATTTAAGATGAAATAAATTCGGTAATTCATTCAGATTAGTCGGAAATGAAGATTAGGAGCATGAAAATATGTCATTTACATATATAAATACCTTTTCGGTTGAAGATTATGCCTTTTTGCGCGCATCGGCGGGTTGGAGAGCCATTCACCCCGAACAGGCGAAAGCGGGGATTGACGGGAGCGCTTTTCTCGTCGCGGCACTGGACGGCGAAAAGACCGTCGGGATCGCACGATTGATTTGGGACGGGGGCTACGGCGCTTTGATCAAGGATGTTTTGGTGTTGCCGGAGTATCAGGGAAAAGGCATCGGCAAAGAGATGGTGAACAGGATGATCGGATTTTTAGAGAGCCGTTTGAAACCGGGATACGGAATTTCCGTGGATTTGGTTGCGGCGAAGGGCAAAGAGGGTTTTTATGAGCGTCTCGGTTTTGAGGTACTCCCGAATCAATATAAGGATTCGGGAATGGAACGGTGGCTGGTAAAAGGAGAATAAATCATCAAGGGCGGATTGAAACAGATATATGTTATAAAACAGTCATGTAGGATGAGAGATGGGAAGGCCGGTTTGAGGAGTTTTAATCCGAATTAAATACAAAGGCAAGACGGATTTATGGCGAGAACAATATACACAATGTATATATTTGCGATGTGTATACGGCGCGGACATAAAAGCGCATGAAATCACAGGATCTGTCGCAGGTAAGGGGTGAAATCTTGGAGAAATTTTATACAACAAGTGAGGTTGCAAAAATCATCGGGATTCACCCGAATACCGTGCGAATGTATGAGGACTTGGAATTGATTTCGAAACCGATGCGAAAAGAGAACGGGTACCGCGTGTTCAGCGATCTGCACATCGATCAATTCAGAGTGGCGCGAATCGCTTTTCAAATCGAAGTGTTGCAAAACGGGCTGAGAAAAAAGGCGGTTTGCATTGTAAAAGAGACAGCGCGATGCAATTTTGACTGCGCCGCCCATTTGACAGAGGAGTATTTGACCTCGGTACAAAATGAGATTTTATATGCCAATCAAGCGGTTTTGACGGTGAAGGAGATCTTGCAGGGCAAGCCCGTTGAAAATGCGGGTGTTTATAAGCGGAAGCAGGTATCGGATTTGCTCGGCATCACCATGGACACGCTGCGCAACTGGGAGATGAACGGACTTTTACAGGTGAAGCGCAAAACAAACGGGTACCGCGTTTATACGAGCGAGGATATCCAAACGCTCAGAATCATCCGGTCGTTAAAGTGCGCCAATTATTCGCTCTCGGCAATCCTGCGCATGATGAATGCGCTTCGTAATAACGGGGGTGTGGATATACAAACGGTTTTAAACACGCCGGAAGAAAATGAGGAAATTATATCTGTGTGCGACAGGTTGATAGTTTCGCTCGAGCGCGCTAAGGAAAATGCATTGTTGATCAAAGCCATGTTGATTGAGATGAAAGGTAAATCAGGTTCTGCCCGAATGTATTGAGGAAATTTAGATGAATGCACAGGACGGGCGGCCCGTGGCCGCCCCTACCCGTAATTTGATTTAATTCAAAAATATAAAATAAACCCTCCACTATAACACCAGACCTTTGTCGGGTGTTATTCTTTTTGCATCTCATCAAGGAGGGCGTGAAGACCATGGTTTCGGTTATTGAGGTAAAAAACCTGTCAAAGTCATACGGCATGGTGAAAGCGGTGGACAATCTGAATTTGTCGGTTGCAAAGGGAACCGTTTTCGGGCTGCTGGGCGCAAACGGCGCCGGGAAAAGCACCGCCATTGAGTGTGTGCTCGGGACAAAGCCGTTTGATTCGGGGTTTGTTTCCGTTTTGGGGGTTGACCCGAAAAAGAATCGGAGGACGCTGTTTCAAAAAGTCGGGGTGCAATTTCAAGAGGCGAATTTTCAGGAGAACATCAGGGTCGGGGAACTGTGCGAGGTGACAGCTGCACTGTATCGAAACCCGGCGGATTTCGGTTCGCTGTTACAGCGATTCGGGATCGCGGACAAAAGTCGGAATTTGGTCAAGGAGCTTTCGGGCGGGGAAAAGCAGCGGCTTTTTATCATCCTTGCGCTGATTCCGAATCCGGAGGTCGTCTTTTTGGACGAGTTGACCACGGGACTCGATGCGCGGGCACGGCGGGATGTATGGCAAATTTTATCGGAATTGAAAAAGCAGGGACTGACGATTTTGCTGACTTCGCATTTTATGGACGAAGTGGAAATTCTATGTGACACGATCTGCATTTTGAAAAAAGGGAAAACCGTATTTTACGGAACGGTTACAGATGCGATCAAGCAGAGTCCGCATGCGAAATTTGAAGACGCGTATCTTTGGTATACGGATGAGGAGGAGACGGGAATATGAAGACGTTTTCAACAATACTGAAAACTGAGTTAAAGCTGTCGCTGCGCGGGATGGATATGGTGATATTTGCGCTGTGTATGCCACTTGTGGTGTTGGTGATACTCTGGATGATTTACGGCAGCAAGCCGGCGTTTGAGGGAGCCGCATACACATTCATAGATCAATCGCTCGGCGGGATTGCGGCGATCGCCATCTGCGCCGGAGGGCTGATGGGGCTTCCGCTGGTGGTCTCCGATTACAGGGGAAAAGGGATTTTAAAACGGTTTCATGTGACGCCTGTGAGTCCGGTGATGATTTTAGTTGTTCAGGCGGCGGTCTACACCCTGTATGCGCTTGCGTCTTTGGTCACGGTATTGATAACAGCAGCGGTGTTTTTCAAGTTCGAGCTGCGGGGCAGCGCATTGCAATTTGTGCTCGGATGGCTGTTGGTATTGATTTCGATGTTCAGCATCGGGATGCTGGTGGGCGGCATTGCGAAAAATTCAAAGCAGGCCGGGATCATCGCAAGCATTCTGTATTTTCCGATGCTAATCTTTTCGGGCACCACTATCCCGTATGAGGTGATGCCGAAATCGATGCAGCGGGTCGTCGATGTGCTGCCGATGACGCAGGGGATTAAACTTCTGAAAGCGGCGGTTTTAGGACTGCCGACAGGAGAGATGACAATTCCCGTGATCATCTTGGCGGTGATTGCGCTGGCTTGCACGGCGGCTGCGATCAAGCTGTTTCGATGGGAATAATAAAGAGAAGTCACTTGAAAAACAAGACGAGGATAAACGAAAAGTGGCCTTACTATAATGAATGGGTGTTATACTGTCGGATTGTTATCTAAAATCGTATCAGAATAGCAATAAAAAAGGGCTTCTGCGATTGGTTTCGCAGAAGCCCTTTTGTTACGAAGTTTTATTTCTTGGGTTTTGCTTTACCCGATGTGCCGGGTTTGGCGGGGTCAAGCTTTTTGATATTCTTTTTGGCGGGAGCTTTCTTGGCGGGAGCCGCTTTTTTAGCGGGTTTTTTCTCGCGCGCCTTTTTGACAAGCGCTTCATCTTCGGCGTTTTGCCAGTAATTGCACAGCGGAACCGCACAGAGCTGAGCGCCGAACAGGCCGACGAGGGTTCCGACCAGCAGCGGGATTGCCGCATAAGTCAAAGCCATGATATCAACCGCAAATCCGACGGCGGCGACTGCACCCAAGACAATGACAGTGACAACAGTGATGGCGGCGTTTCTGGGCATCAGTGCTGTGCCGGTTTGATCTGCCACGTCGTCATGACCGTGCACATGCTTGGTCTCGTGCAGTTCGCGGGCCTGCCCGAAAGCGAGTGCCGCAAAGAACAGGGCCATGGCGAAAGAGCCGATGACGGCGACGGCAAGTTCATACGAAAGACCTGTGCCGATGAGGGCTGCAACGATCAATGCGCCCGAAGCCGCTGCAATCGCAGAGATAAAGGCCGAAACCGCAGTTTTTAAACCATAACGAATTGCGAGGTAAATGCCGCCGATCAGAAGCGTCAAGATGCCGGTAAACACCATGAACATCGTGAGACCGGTGGAATTTTTACCGGTAACGGTATTGAGCGAAAGCACAGAATAGCTTGCGCCGAGGGTGGAGACCAGCGACTGCGCGTTGGCGGAGGTGAAGCTTGTCCCGTCTAATTTGATATTGGCGGCCTCGAAAGTTGCGCTAATACTTTTTCCCGGTGTGACCGTATAGGGCAGGTCGGTGGCGGCTGCTAGCTCGGATTCCAACTTGGCGAAATCGAGCGGGATATCCACACATTTCACGGTTAAAACCGTGCTGTCGGCAAACGGCGCTTTGCCCGGAAGGCCGATGGTTACAACGAGTGCGGCGGCCACAACAACGAGCACCGCACACAGAATGGCGAAGAGTTTGGCTTTTTTATAATATGACATCTTATTTACCTCCGAATAGGAAGGGTTTTTTGAAGGCGTTTATACCGGAGAGCGAAGACATCATCACCCGCTGGAGTAAGAGAACGACCAGCGCGGCAAGGATGAGACCGTACAACAGGGCATAGACAAACGGGTAAACCGTATAACCGCCGGGGTTGACGCCCATCCAGTTTAAGATATCCCGGAACCAGGCGAGCCGATAACTGGAGGAACCGTACGCGGCGAGTGCAGAGAACGCGGTAATGCCTGCGATGATGAAACCGTCGACGGCAGCGGCGGACATGCCGGTCAGCCCGCCTTTGATTGCGGTGCTGTAGGCGCTTCCGTCTTTAAAGTTGGCTTTGATGCGCTCTGCCTGCCAGATGCCGAGTGCGATTGTGACCAAGCCGAGCAGGGCTATGGCTAAAATTGCCGGAACCGTCACGGTCGCAACTTTGAATGCCGGGAAATAGCGGGTGAATAAGATGACCGAGAGCGCGGCTTCGAGCATCACCGCAAGTGTGATCACGACGCCGGACAAGCGGTAATAAATGATCAACAGGAGGCAAACGGCGGCAAAAGCGATGCCGACATACATTAAGATATCTTGCAGAGCGCCGTTGCTGACACCGGAGAACTCAATGATATCGCTGTAGGTGAAGCCGAAGGGCATCGGGCCTAAATTGATCTTATAGGCCATCACGCCCGCGGTGTCCATGGTCAGATTGCTGTAGGAGATGACCATGCTTCCGGAGGTGATTGCGCTGTCGATGGTATAGGCGTTGAGCAGGGTGTTGTCCATCCAGATGGAGAGCACATCGCCGTTCATTGTGTAGGTGGCGGACGACAGTGCGCTGGAGCCCTCGGTGGTCAGGTGTACCTGAACCGCAGGCGCGTTGGTGTCGGTGGTTCTGCCGGTGACGGCGCCCGCAACTTTATCGTTGGTCAGGATGACTTCTCCGGTGGGGACACCGTTGGAGTCGGCCTCGTCGCCTTTGCGGAAGGTCAAAACACCTTTTCCGCGCACATCTTCGAGCAGCGCCTGAATTTGATACAGCTTATAGCTCTCGCTGAGCGGGAGGGTGATGAGAATTTTGTTGCCGGTGTAGTCGATGCTGACTTCCACACTGTTATACTGAGAAACACTCAGTCGGCTTTCGATGATATCTTTGGCTGTTTCAAGTGATTCGGCGGTTACCTCGGAACCTTCGTCCGGAGTCAATACCACCTGGGCGGTCTTGCCCAAATCAATGCCGGTCAATAAACTTTTCGTGCCTCTGATTACCGTATTTTCGGTCGCGCCATACCAGGTGTACACGCCGAAAAACGCCGTGTAGGCAAGTCCGAGGATCAGCAGTGCGATCACGAAAAAAACAAGACCTTTTGCTTTTTTCATCCTTCTTACAGTCCTTTGCAGAAATTTTGTTCGGCGAACGCCGAAAATTGTGTCATCAACACAGAGTGTCGCAGACCATTATATAACAACCGCGCTTGAAAAGTCAATGATTTGTCCTATTTTTGGCGCAGTACAGCTGTGGGGGAGGGCATTGCAAAGTTACATGGTCTCTGGGGTGGTAATTTTGAGCATTTCCAAGATATTGCACAGCGTTGTTTTGACCGCGAGACAGAGCGATAGCCGTGCGTTGGTCAGCGCTTTGTCATCGGTCTTGACCCGGCATTCGGTATAAAATTTATGAAATAAGGTCGCCAAGGTAACCGCAAAACGTGTGACGCGGGAGGGGTCGCGCGTGGCGGAGGCATCGATGACAACCGAGGGCAGCGTGGTCATATAGGCGATCAGGTTGCGTTCTTCCTCGGCAGTCAGTAAAGCGAGTTCTTCGGCAATGGGTTCGTGATGGGTGATGCCCTCCGCACCGAGATTTTTGACGATGCTGCAAATGCGGGCGTGGGCGTACTGGGTATAATAGACCGGATTTTGCGAGGTCTGCTCCAGTGCGAGGTCGAGGTCGAACTCCATCTGGCTGTCGGGGGTGCGCATGTTAAAGAGAAAACGAACCGCGTCGGTCGGAATCTCGTCGAGCAAATCGGTCAGGGTGATGGCGTTGCCGGTGCGCTTAGACATCTTGACCACTTCGCCGCCCCGGGTCAGTTTGACCATCTGCATCAAAATGGCCTCGAACCGATCAGAACTGACACCAATGGCGGGTAAAATCTCCTTCATACGCTTGACATAGCCGTGATGGTCGCTGCCGAGC
>CAZTDA010000086.1:0-7636 GCA_964612155.1 uncultured Eubacteriales bacterium
CGACCGGGTCAAAGTTCTCCATGCTGCACACCGCGATCACGTTGCCGACCGCGTCACGCATGGTCTCAAACTCGATCTCTTTCCAGCCGTAGATATACCGCTCGACCAAAATCTGATCAATCGGGGAAGCGTCGATGCCGGTCGCCGCAACCGCTTTCAGTTCCTCGGGCGTGTAAGCGACACCGCCGCCGGTTCCGCCGAGGGTATAGGCGGGGCGCACAATGACCGGATAGCCGATTTTATCCGCAATCTCCAACGAACCGGGTATGGTGGTTGTGATATCCGACGGAATGACCGGTTCGCCGATCTCGTTCATGGTGTCTTTAAATAATTGTCTGTCCTCGGCCTTTTTGATGGCCTCGACATTGGTGCCGATCAATCGCACATTGTGGCGCTGCAAAAATCCGTCGCTCTCTAATTGCATTGACAATGTCAGTCCGGTCTGCCCGCCGAGTCCGGCAAGCAGCGCATCGGGCTTTTCTTTTTCAATGATCCGCTTCAGGGTTTCGGTGTTGAGCGGCTCGAGATAAATCTCATCCGCCAGCGCGTTGTCGGTCATAATCGTCGCGGGGTTGGAGTTGACCAACACCACATTGACGCCCGCATCTTTCAACACGCGGCAAGCCTGTGCGCCGGCATAGTCAAACTCGGCCGCCTGACCAATCACAATCGGGCCGGAGCCGATCATTAAAACTTTTTTAATCGTTTTATCTAAAGGCATAATTATTTTCCCCCCATCAACGCACAGAAGCGGTCGAACAAAAACGCCGTGTCGTGCGGGCCCGAGGAGGCCTCGGGGTGAAACTGCACCGTAAACGCCTTCGCGTCGGTATAATCCACGCCCTCGCAGGTGCCGTCATTGGCGTTTATAAAACGAATCACGCCGTTCTTAACGGTATCGGAGACGACCGCGTAGCCGTGGTTTTGGCTCGTGATATAGGTTCGCTTACCGAGACAATCCCGCACGGGCTGGTTGACACCGCGATGGCCGTATTTGAGCTTCACGGTCTTGCCGCCCTGACTGAGCGCCAGCAGCTGATGCCCTAAACAGATGCCGAAAATCGGTACTTTTCCGAATAAATTACTCAATTCTTTGATGATCTCAACGTTTTCCGCAGGGTCGCCCGGCCCGTTCGACAGCATCACGCCGTCGGGTTTGAGGGCTAAAATCTCCTTCGCGGTCATATCAGAAGGCACAACCGTCACCGCGCAGCCGCGTTTGCGCAGCTCGCGGATGATGTTATGCTTTGCGCCGTAATCGGCTAAAATAACCTTGTACTTGGTCTCGCCAACCGCCGGAAAATCCTCAACTTTATCACAGGTGACGCTTTTCACCGCGTCTGTAATCACATAATCTTTCGCACCGGTCAAATCCTTGGGGATCTCGTCGCAGATCATGGCGTTCATCACGCCGTGTTCGCGGATAATCTTTGTGATCTCGCGGGTATCGAGCCCGTAAATCCCGGGGATTCCGTTCTTTTTTAAAAAAGCGTCCAGATTATACTGGGCGCGGAAATTGGACGGCGCGTCGCACCATTCGTGCACAACATACCCCTTGACGCAGCATTTGCCCTCAAAATCGGCCTCGATGATGCCGTAGTTGCCGATCAGCGGAAAGGTCTGCAAGACAATTTGCCCGTAATAACTCGGGTCGGTCAGCGTCTCGATATAGCCGCACATGCCGGTCGTGAAAACCAACTCGCCCGTGCAGCCCGTATCCGCGCCGAATCCGATGCCCTCAAAAAAAGTTCCGTCGTCCAGTACCAAAAATCGTTTTCCCATGTTGTTTCCTTTACGTTTTATCTGTTTCCTTTGTCTTTATGTTTATCCGAGCGTCGCTGCCATCACGGCTTTGATCGTGTGCATGCGGTTCTCGGCCTCGGCGAACACCACCGACTGTTTTCCCTCGAATACCCCGTCGGTGACTTCCATGCAGTCGCGCGAAAACTTCTCTCCCATCTCGCGGCCGATTTGGGTTTTTTGGTCGTGGTAAGCGGGCAGACAGTGCATAAAAATCGCCTGTTCTCCCGCGTTCGCCATAATCGTTTCGTTGACCTGATAGGGCGCAAGGTCGTTCACGCGCTCCTGCCAGACCGCAATCGGTTCGCCCATCGAGACCCACACGTCGGTATAAAGCACATCCGCGCCTTTGGTCGCTTTGATCGGGTCGGTCTCGAACTTAAACGTCGCGCCGCTCTGTATGGCGATTTCTTGGCATGTCTTGATTAACGCCGGGTCGGGAAAGTAGTTCGCGGGCGCGCAGAGGGTGCAGTCAAGCCCCATCTTGGCGCAGCCGACCAGCAACGAGTTACCCATATTATAACGCGCATCGCCCATATAGACAAGATGAATTCCCTTCAAATGTCCGAAATGTTCTTGAATCGTTAAAAAATCGGCTAAAATCTGAGTCGGGTGGAATTCGTTTGTCAGCCCGTTCCAGACCGGCACATCGGCGTATTTCGCCAGTTCTTCCACAATCTCCTGCCCAAAACCCCTGTATTCGATGCCGTCAAACATGCTCGCAAGCACCCTTGCGGTGTCGGCGATGCTCTCCTTTTTACCGATCTGCGAACCCGTCGGGTCGAGATAGGTCACGCCCATGCCGAGGTCGCGCGCCGCCACTTCAAAGGCGCAGCGCGTGCGGGTGCTGGTCTTTTCAAAGATCAGCGCAATATTTTTGCCCTCGCAGAGCTTATGCGGGATGCCGGCTTTTTTCTGCGCTTTCAGCTGCGCCGCCAGGGCAATCAGCCCGCCGATCTCCTCCGCAGACAAGTCCAGCAGCTTTAAAAAATCTTTGCCTTTTAAGTTCATATCGCATTCTCCTTTATCGCAATATCGTCGCACCACCGTACCCTGTAGGGGTCGATGTCCCCGACGACCCGTTATCACCGAATATGGTTTGATTTGGATTTTCAAAGCCGCTTTATGCGGCTTTCGGGGCGGCATGGAAACCGCCCCCTACAACGGAGATTCTACTCCGCGCAAACGTCCTTGATGATTGTAACAGCTTTTTGCAAAATTGTCATCGGGATATTCAATGCCGGCAGCAGGCGCACTTTCTTTTTGGCGGTCAGCGGCAGCACTCCGCGCGCCATGCAGGCATTCACCACGGCCTTTGCGTCCTTTTCGGTCACGAGTCCCAAAATCAACCCCATGCCGTCCACGCTGACAATACCCTTAGCGCCCAAGAGCTCGTCTCGAATATACGCGGATTTTTCGCGGACTTCTGCGAGCAGCTTTTCGTCAATTCGATTTAAAATATTGATCGCGCCCGCGCAGCAAACCGGATTGCCCCCAAAGGTCGAGCCGTGATCACCCGGTGCAAAAATGTCCTTGACCTTTTCGCCCAAAATTGCCGCGCCAATCGGCAACCCGCCGCCGAGTCCCTTTGCGGTCGTGATGATGTCCGGCTCGATGCCGTAGTTCATATAGCCGAATAATTGCCCGGTGCGCCCGTTTCCGGTCTGCACCTCGTCGACAATCAGCAAAATATCGTTTTTCTGCGCGAGTTCCGCGACGCCCTTGACATATTCCGGCGCAAGCACAACCACGCCGCCCTCACCCTGAATGACCTCGATCATAATCGCCGCGACTTTGTTTTCGGCGATTTTTTGCGCCATATCCGCCAAATCGTTGACTTCGGCATGCACAAATCCCGGCGTCAACGGTTGATAGAGTTCGTGAAAGTGTTCCTGACCGGTTGCCGCAAGCGTGGTCAACGTCCGCCCGTGAAAACTGTTTTTGAGTGTGACAATCGTATAGCAGTCCGCGCCTTTTTTCTCGGCGGCGTATTTGCGCGCGGCCTTGATGGCGCATTCGTTGGCCTCCGCGCCCGAGTTGCCGAAAAAGACCTTTTTCATGCCCGTGCGTTCACAGAGGGCTTGCGCCAGCGTCACATACGGTGCGGCGTAATAGAGGTTCGAGGTGTGTTGAAACGCATTCAGCTGCACGGTGACGGCGGCGACCCAACTGTCGTCCGAAAAGCCGAACGAATTGACCGCAATCCCGCCGCCCATATCAATATATTCCTTGCCGTTTTCATCCCACGCCAAAGAACCTTTACCCCGAACGATCTGCACGGGAAACCGCGCATAGGTATCGGCCACATATTGATGATCTAAATTATAAATATCGTTCATAATGATTTCCTTTCAATCAAAGCCGATAAGTTAACAGTTCACAGTTAGCAGTGAAAAATGATATACCTGAAAATTAAAGTAATCTGTTTGCTTATAAGACACCGCAATTGATAGCTGTTAACTGCACAATTGCTCACTGCCATGTCACTGTTCACTTTTAACTGTCAACTGTTCACTAAGTTAATATTTAAAACTTGACCTTGAACATCGTCCCGATGCCTTCATCGGTCAAGGTCTCGATCAAAATCGCGTGCGAGATTCGTCCGTCGATGATGAACACCTTTTTCACACCCCATTTGATGGCGTCGGTGCAGCACTCCACTTTCGGAATCATCCCGCCGTTGATCGTGCCGTCGGCGACCAGTTTTTCGGCCTCGTCGAGCGTGATCTTGTGTATCAACGTGGACGGATCATCCTTATTTTTTAAAATGCCACTGATGTCGGTCATCGAAATTAAACTCTCGGCCTCGAGCGCCCCGGCGATTTTGGCGGCGGCGGTGTCGGCGTTGATGTTGTAGACATTGCCTTTTTTATCGCACCCGAGCGTCGAAATCACGGGGATATAGCCCTTTTCGAGCACATCGAGAATCGGCTTGACGTTGATGTTCGTGATTGTGCCGACAAAACCCAGCCGCTCGTCTTTCATCTCGGCCTCAATCATATGTCCGTCCATGCCCGAAAGCCCGATCGCCTGCCCGTTTTTGTTCTCGATCAGATTGACGAGGTTTTTATTGATTTTCCCGGCGAGTACCATCTGCACGACCTCGACGGTCTCCTTGTCGGTAACCCGCAGGCCGTCAACGAATTCGCTCTTTTTGCCCATTTTCGTGAGCAGTTCGGTGATCTCGGGGCCGCCGCCGTGCACCAAAACGACCTTGACGCCGATCAGCGAGAGCAGCACGATGTCCTGCATCACCGAGTCCTTGAGCTCTTCATTGATCATGGCGTTTCCGCCGTATTTGACCACGATGATTTTATTGTTGTAATTTTGTATATACGGCAGTGCGTGCACCAGAATGCTGGCCCGCTCGGCGTTTGAAATCTCCATCATATCCATCTCTCTCACCTCTCAAGTCCGGTAGTCGCCGTTGATTTTAACGTAATCATAAGTCAGGTCACAGCCCCAAGCGGTCGCCGTACCCTGCCCGTCGTGCAGATCGATGTCGATGGTGACTTCGCTATCGAGCAAAATCTTTTTGGCCTCGTCCTCCGAGAAATCCACGCCCGCGCCTTTTTTGCAGACCGTGATTTTCCCGGTTTTGGAGTAAAACGCCACTTCCACTTTGTTCACATCGAGGTCGGCCTTGCTGTACCCGAGCGCGCAAAGCACCCGCCCCCAGTTGGCGTCGGCCCCGAACATCGCCGCTTTGGTCAGTGACGAGCAAATCACGGCTTTCGCCGCCATCTTCGCGTTTTTATCGTCCTTTGCGCCTTTGACAACGCACTCGATCAATTTTGTCGCGCCCTCGCCGTCGCCCGCAATGTGTTTGCATAAATAAACTGTGACGGTGTTCAGCGCTTTCATAAAAATCTCAAAGTCTGCGCCCGCTTCGGTGATCTCCGGATTGCCCGCCATACCGTTGGCCAAAATCGTGACCATGTCATTGGTCGAAGTATCACCATCGACGCTGACCATGTTAAACGTGCTTTGAATGTCGCTTGAAAGTGCGGTTTGCAACATAGCGCTTGAAATGGAACAGTCGGTTGTGATGAACACCAACATCGTCGCCATATCGGGATGAATCATCCCCGAACCCTTGGCGATGCCGCCGATTTTGCACGCTTTTCCGCCGACTGTAAAACTGACCGCGATTTGTTTTAATTTGGTATCGGTCGTCATAATGCCCTCGGCGGCCTGTTCGCTGTTATCGCCGAGCGAGTTCACCAGTGCCGGAATGCCGTTTTGAATCGGCTCGATCAGCAGCGGCTGTCCGATCACGCCGGTTGAGGCGACCACCACATCCGATGGGCTGATCTTTAAGGCATCGGCAAGCAACTCGCTCATCTTTTCGGCGATCTCAATGCCGTCGGCGTTGCAGGTGTTGGCGTTGCCGCTGTTGCAGATAATTGCCTGCGCCTTGCCATCCGAAAGGTGCGTTTTGGTCACCACCAGCGGCGCGCCTTTGACCAGATTGGTGGTGTAAACCGAGGCCGCGTTGGCCTTGACCTCGCTGAAAATCAGCGCCAAATCCCGTTTGCTCTTATTTTTACGAATACCGCAGTGAATGCCGCCCGCTTTGAAACCCTTTGCGGCGCAGACCCCGCCGTCGATGATTTTTATATCGTTCATAACTCCAAACCTTCCGTTTCATCAATTCCGAGTAAAATATTCAAACATTGAATCGCCGCGCCCGATGCGCCTTTGCCGAGGTTGTCATATCGTGCGGTCAAAATCACCTGCTCGCCGTTGCCGAACACCGAGACCTCCATGCTGTCTTTACCCGAAAGCCCCTCCGCCGATAAAAACCCGTCCTCGTTGTTCTCGCTGTATCGCACCACCGGCCCTGAATACTTTTCTGAATAGAGCTTTTTAATATTATCCACAGTCGCACCTTTTTGCAAATCCGAGACAAACAACGGTACCGTGACCAGCATTCCGCTGTAAAAGTTGGAGACGATCGGGCAGAACACCGGCGCGTTGGCTAACCCGGCAATCGTTTTCATCTCGGGCAGATGCTTGTGGCTTTGCGATAGCCCGTATTCGCGCGGCGCTTTTAACAGCGCGTCGTTTTCGGTTTCATACTGCGCGATCATCTTTTTTCCGCCGCCGCTGTATCCGGTGACCGCATGGCAGGAGAGGTGCGCGTCTTTGGTCAGAATCCCCGCGTCGATGAGCGGTTTGACCAGCGCCAAAAACCCGCTGGGGTAACAGCCCGGAACCGCAATCCGCTTGGCGGTCTTTAACTCATTTCTCAAACTTGCCGACAGCTCGGGAAATCCGTAAGTCCATCCGGCGGCAATGCGGTGTGCGGTCGAGGTGTCGAGAATCACCGTGTCGGGGTTTTCAATCAGGCCGACCGCCTCAATAGCAGCCGCATCAGGCAGGCATAAAAAAGCCGCATCGGCGCTGTTCAGCGCCTTTTTCCGGCTCGCCGTGTCCTTGCGCTCGGCCTCCGATAATAAAATCAAATCGAGATCGGCTCTTTGGGAAAGCCGCTCCGCGATTCTCAGCCCGGTCGTCCCGGCGCTCCCGTCGATAAAAATCTTGGTCTTTTGATCGGATATGCCCATAAATTATGTTCCCCCGCCGTTTCATTCCCCGGTTCTGTTTGAATCGGTTGTATTGTATAATTATACACTTATATATGTATATGTCAATACTTTATGCAATATTTATTTCAATATTTGCATAATTTTTATTTTATGAGAAACAAAGCAGGGCGGAAAGAGCCGATTATGGTTCTTTCCGCCCCGCAGTTCTTTCAATAAATTTTTTGCCCGACTTTTACGGCGACTTGTACGCCCACTTATACGGTAACTTGTGCGGTTACCGTAGG
>CAZTDA010000087.1:0-7616 GCA_964612155.1 uncultured Eubacteriales bacterium
CATGGACCTCGAAGAGGCGTTTAACGTCGAAATCGAACTGTCCGAAAACATCAAAACCATCGCCGATTTAGCAAACGCCATCGAAGAAAAAATCAAGGGCTGAGCGGAAAACAAGTTTCGGTTTTTATTTGAGAGGATCAACAAGTTATGATTAAATCAATCATTTGCGAGCGGCTCGGCATCCGCTATCCGGTGTTTCAAGGCGGAATGGCCTGGATTGCCGACGGGAAATTGGCCGCCGCCGTTTCAAACGCGGGCGGTCTCGGCTTGATTTCGGCGATGAACGCCGGGCCCGATTATCTGCGTGAGCAGATCGCCATCGCCCGTTCGCTGACCGGAAAGCCATTCGGTGTGAACATCATGCTGCAAAGCCCGTTTGCCGAACAGGTCGCCGATGTGGTCGCCGAAGAAAAGGTCAAGGTCGTCACCACCGGCGCGGGCATGCCGACTGCATTTATGGCGCGTTGGAAAGAAGCCGGCGTGATCATCATCCCCGTGATCGCCTCGGTGGCAATGGCGCAGAAGATGGAAAAGCTCGGCGCTGACGCCGTAATCGCCGAAGGTGAAGAATCCGGCGGACACATCGGCGAGCTGACCACGATGACTTTGGTGCCGCAGGTGTGCGATGCGGTCAAAATTCCGGTGATCGCGGCGGGCGGAATCGCGGACGGCAGAGGGTTTGCGGCTGCATTAATGCTCGGAGCGTGCGCGATCCAGATGGGTACGCGGTTTTTGGTCGCCAAAGAGTGCGGCGTACATCAAAATTATAAAGACATGGTGCTCAAAGCGACCGATATCTCGACCGTCACGACCGGACGGCGTTTTGCCGCAAGCACTTGTCGTCAACTGAAGAATCAATTCAGCCGGAATTTTAAACAGGTTGAATTTCTGCCCGAGACCACGGTTGAAATGATCAACGAACTCGGTGTCGGCTCGCTGAGAAAAGCCGCTGTCGAGGGCGACACCAAGGCCGGGTGTTTTCTGGCGGGGCAGATTGCGGGAATGGTAAACCGTGAGCAGACCGCCGAGGAGATCATTCTTGAAGTCGTCAGTCAAGCCGAAACATTGCTTAAAGGGGCCTGCGCATGGGTGGAATAGCATTTTTATTTTCGGGTCAGGGCGCACAGTACCCGGGTATGGCAAAGGAATTTTACCAAAGCAGTGAAAGCGTGCGCGAACTGGTTGACGCGGCGGAGGCCATTCGCCCCGGTACGTTAAAACAGTGCTTTGAGGGCACACTCGAGGAACTTAAACAGACCGAAAACACGCAGCCGTGTTTATATTTAGCCGATTTTGCGGCGGCGATCGCGGCCTGCGAAGCCGGAATCGACGCAGACATGGCGGCGGGGTTTTCGCTCGGTGAATTGCCCGCGCTGGCTTTTTCGGGTGCATTTGACCCGCTGGACGGCTTTCGGCTGGTCTGCGAGCGCGGAAAAATCATGGCGAAATACGCAAGTAAAGTTAAAGCGTCGATGACGGCGGTGGTCAAACTGCCGCATGAAACAGTTGAAGCAATCTGCGCCGAATTCGACGGGGTTTGGCCGGTGAATTATAACACGCCGGAACAACTCGTGGTGTCGGGCTTGGACGAACAATTAAAACCCTTTGAGGAAAAAATCCGTGAAAAAGGCGGTCGGTGCGTTCCACTGGCGGTCGGCGGTGGGTTTCATTCCCCGTTAATGGACGGTGCGGCAGAAGAATTTGCGCAGGTGCTTGAAAAATATCAAATCCAAGCCCCCGTTTTACAGTGCTTTTCCAACTGCAACGGAGCACCGTATACTGACAATCCGAAAACACTTTTAAGCCGTCAGATCAACTATCCCGTACGCTGGCAACAGACCATCTCTGCAATGCTTGCAGACGGTGTGACTGTTTTCATCGAGACCGGTGTGGGGTCGGTGCTGACCAAGATGGTGCAGCGCATGGCACCCGAGGCCATCTGCCGCTCGGTGCAGAACCCGCGTGAAATCGAACTTGTTTTGGAGGAGTTGGCATGATATTGCAAAATAAAGTCGCGGTTGTGACCGGCGGTTCGCGGGGCATCGGACGCGCAATTGGTTTGAAATTAGCCGAAGAAGGCGCATCGGTGGCATTTTTATTTGCCGGAAACACCGAAAGCGCCGAAAAGACCCTTGCCGAATTGAAAGCGCTCGGGGTAAAAGCGGCTTGTTACCGCTGCGATGTGTCGGATTTTTCGGCGGTCTCCGCCGTGTTTGTCGAGATCGTTAGGGACTTCGGTACCGTCGATATTTTAGTCAACAACGCGGGCATCACCTGCGACAAACTGATGCTCTCGATGAAGGAAGACGAGTTCGACCGCGTAGTCGGTGTGAATCTAAAAGGCGCTTTTAACACCATCAAGCAGGTCTACCCGATTTTTGCGCGCAAGCGCTCGGGCAAGATTATCAACATCACCTCGGTGGCGGGCATCACAGGCAACGCCGGACAGACCAATTATTCCTCGGCAAAAGCTGGGCTGATCGGTCTGACTAAATCGGTGGCGCGCGAACTGGCGGGGCGGGGGATTTGCTGCAACGCGGTCGCGCCCGGCTTTATCGAGACCGACATGACCGCCGCAACGCCGCTCAATCAGCAAATGCTGGCGTCGGTACCGCTCAACCGCATGGGCAAACCCGAGGAAGTGGCCGAGCTCGTGGCCTTTTTGGCTTCTTCAAAGAGCGATTATATCACCGGAAGCGTGATTCAAATCGACGGCGGTCTCGCTATGTAAATGTTTGAAGGGGAACAGATACGCGATCCGTTCAATTGATCTTTTTAAACTTAAAAACAGAAAAGTTGTTTTCGCTTTTTAAACTCCGCGATAAATACGAGAGGATGAACACAAATATGAGACGCGTGGTAGTCACCGGAATGGGGGCATTGACCCCGATCGGAAACGACGTTCCGACTTTTTGGGAAAACCTGAGGGTCGGGACTTTGGGCATCGGCCCGATCACTAAATTTCCCGTCGAGGACTGCAAATATAAACTGGCTGCGCAGGTCAAGGATTTTGATCCGCTGCTGTGTATGGATAAAACCACGGTGCGCAGAACCGATTTATTCGTCCAGTTCGCACTTGCCGCCGCTGCCGAGGCCATGAAGGACAGCGGACTGGAGGGCACGGTTTCCCCCGAAGATCTGAGCGTTGTTTTCGGCTCGGGCATCGGCGGATTTGAGACGTTTTGCGCCGAACATATCGGGCTTTTGGAAGGCGGCCCCCGGAAGGTCTCCCCCATGTTTGTACCCAAGATGATTTCGAATATCGCGGCGGGCAATATCGCTATCCGATATCAGGCGCGGGGTTCCTGCCTTTCGGTCACAACCGCCTGCGCCACCGGAACGACCGCAATCGGCGAGGCGTTTCGCGCCATCCGCGACGGTTACGCCGAAGCGGCGATCTGCGGCGGCAGCGAGGCGGCGATCACGCCGTTGGCTATGGCGGGATTCACCAACGCCATGGCGCTCTCCACCTCCGACGATCCCAACGCGGCTTCGTTGCCGTTTGATAAGCGGCGCGGCGGCTTTGTGATGGGCGAAGGCGCGGGCGCATTAATCTTAGAAGAATATGAGCACGCGCTAAAACGCGGCGCGAAAATTTACGCCGAGGTCTGCGGTTACGGCGCGACCTGTGACGCCTATCACGTGACGGCCCCCGCACCCGAATCCGACGCGGCAGCAAGGGCTGTGAAAAACGCCATGATCGGGACACAAGATGTTAATCCATCCCGGATTTATGTCAACGCGCACGGCACCGGAACCGCACTCAACGACCGCTGTGAGACAGCGGCGTATAAACAGGCGTTCGGCGAACAGGCGGGTGCGTTGCACATTAGTTCCACCAAGTCGATGACCGGACATATGCTCGGTGCGGCGGGCGCGGTCGAGGCGATTGCGGCGATTTTAGCACTGCGAGACGGCATCATCCCGCCCACGATCAATCTCAACGAACCCGACCCCGAGTGCGATTTAAACTATACCCCCAACAAGGCAGTCAGCGCGGACATCGACCTCGTGCTCTCGACCTCGCTGGGCTTCGGCGGACACAACGCCTGCATTGCCTTTCGGAAAGTGGTGAAATAAAAATGCAATTACAACTCGTCAAAGATTTGGCCGAACTGATGCGCCAATACGGACTCGGACGGCTTGAAGTGCGCGACAGCGAAGTTCAGGTGCTTCTTGAAATGAATAAACACACCTGCGAACCCGCAGCGATTATATCGCCGGTTGTCTCGGATAAACCTGCGGTAATGCCGGTTACAAAACCCGAAAAAACGGTAGTTCCCACGCCTGTACCCGAGACCCCTAAGACCGACGCCTACTGCCAAAAGTCGCCGCTCGTCGGCACGCTGTATTTAGCACCTTCCGAGGACAGCCCGCGCTTTGTCGAGGTCGGCACCAAGGTCAAAAAGGGTGACACGCTCTGCATCGTCGAGGCCATGAAGGTGTTAAACGAGCTGACCGCCGAAACCGACGGCGTGATTTCCGAGGTCTGCGGCAAAAACGCCGCGCTCGTGGAATTCGGGCAGCCGTTATTCTTAATTGAGAAGGCATAGATTATGAACCAAGAAGAGATTAAAAAAGTATTGCCCCATCGCGACGCGATGTTATTGCTTGACGAAGCCGAGGAAATCGACGGCGTTTCGTACGCCAAAAAGTTAATCAAGGGCGACGAGTGGTTTTTGCGCGGGCATTTTCCGGGCGATCCGGTGGTGCCGGGCGTGATTTTGTGCGAGATTTTAGCGCAGTCCACCTGCGTTTTGCTCGCGCCCGGAGGCCGCACCCTTTTTTCCGGAATTGATAAAGTGCGCTTTAAAAACATTGTCAAGCCGGGTGATTTGTTTGAGACGGAGTGCGTCATCACCAAGTCGCGCCCGCCGTTTTATTGGGCGTCCGGAAAGGGATTCGTGGGCGGAAAACTCTGCGTCAGCGCGGATTTTTCGTTTGCCATGATCAAACAGCCCCATGTTTAAAAAGATTTTGGTCGCCAATCGCGGCGAAATCGCCGTCCGTATCATCCGCGCCTGCCGCGAGATGGGCATTGCCACGGTCGCGGTGTATTCCGAGCCGGACAAAAACGCCCTGCACGCCGCGCTCGCCGATGAGCGCATCTGCATCGGCCCGGCCTCGGCAGCGCAGAGCTATCTGAACATGCAAAACATCATCAGCGCGGCGCTGGCGACCCGCGCCGAGGCCATCCACCCGGGCTACGGCTTTTTATCGGAAAACAGCTTGTTTGCCGCACTGTGCGCCCAAAACGACATCGTTTTTATCGGGCCCGAAAGCAACGTCATCGACCGGATGGGCAACAAAGATCAGGCGCGCCGTCTGATGGCGTCGGCGGGCGTTCCCATCATCCCCGGCAGCGGCGTGGTGACCACTCCCGAACAGGCCAAGAAAGCGGCGGCGAAAATCGGTTATCCATTGCTGGTCAAAGCCAGCGCGGGCGGCGGCGGCAAGGGCATCCGTATTGTCGAGCGTAAGGAAGACCTTGAAAAATCGGTAGTTGCCGCCTGCGAAGAGGCCAAAAAGGCCTTCGGGTGCGGCGATGTGTTTTTAGAAAAATTCTTGACCTCCGTGCGCCATGTCGAGGTGCAGATTTTAGCCGATCAGGCCGGAAATGTCGTCTGCCTCGGCGAGCGCGATTGTTCATTGCAAATCGGCAGGCAGAAGGTGGTCGAAGAGACCCCTTGCCCCGCGCTCGATGAGAATATTCGCAAACGGCTGCAAGAAGCCGCAATCAAAGCGGTCAAAGCCGCCAAATACACCAACGCCGGAACCGTGGAATTTTTGCTTGCGCCCGACGGGAATTTTTATTTTATCGAGATGAATACCCGCCTGCAGGTCGAGCACCGCATCAGCGAGGAAGTCAGCGGCATCGATCTGGTCAAGTGGCAAATTCGCGTCGCTTCGCAGATCAATCTGCCGTTTCAGCAAGAGGATATCACCCTGCGGGGTGCGTCAATCGAGTGCCGCATCAACGCTTTGGGCGGCGGCAAAGTGTCGTTTTTGCACATCCCCGGTGGTACCCGCGTCTCGTTTGACACGGCGCTGACTCAGGACGCAGAAGTCACCCCGTTTTATGATTCGATGATCGGCAAGCTGATCACCGCCGGAAACGATCGCGAGGAAGCCGTGCGCAAGATGGAGGCCGCCCTCTGCGAGCTCGTGATCAGCGGCGTTCCTACCAACGTCGAAAAACAACTGGAGATCATCCGCAGCCCGGAGTTTCGCAAGGGCGGCTATGACACCGCATGGCTGCAATCCAAGATCAAGAATAAATAGATGGGGAGGAACCCATGAGCGAATTCAACATCGCCGACCTGTTTCGAAAGCCCGCCAATCAGCTCGAACCCGGCGGCGTGCCCCGAAAGCCCGCCGACGACCGCGAGCAGTGCCCGCGCTGCAAGCAATATTTTCCCCGCAAGCGGTTCGAGAAAAATTTGCGTGTCTGCCCCTCCTGCGGACACCATCAAACCCTGCCCGCCCGGCGCAGATTGGAAGCGCTCTGCGCCGGCGGCAGCTTTTGTGAGCTGTTTTCCGACATCACGGCGCGGGATTTTTTGAATTTTCCCAATTATGAAGATAAATTAAAAAAAGCCCGGGACGGCAGCGGCGAAAACGAGGGCGTCGTCTGCGGCACGGGCGTCATCAACGGCGTCAAATGCGCGCTGTTTGCCATGGAACCGGGTTTTATGATGGGAAGCATGGGCTCCGCCGTCGGCGAGCGCATCACCCGCACATTTGAATATGCGACCCTGAACCGCCTGCCCGTCGTCGGTTTTACGGCTTCGGGCGGCGCGCGCATGCAGGAGGGCATTATCTCCCTGATGCAGATGGCCAAAATCAGCGGCGCGATTCAGCGCCACGGCGAGGCGGGCTGTTTTTATCTCGCGGTGCTCACCAATCCCACGACGGGCGGCGTCACCGCCAGCTTTGCGATGCTCGGGGACATCATCCTCGCCGAACCCAAGGCGCTCGTCGGTTTTGCGGGCAAGCGCGTGATCGAGCAGACCACCAAAAGCAAGCTCGCCGCCGATTTTCAGAGCGCGGAATTCGTGCTCAAACACGGATTTTTGGACGCGATTGTCGAGCGCAAGCAACTCGCGGAAGTCATCGGACGCCTTTTAAAACAACATACCGTTTCGGAGAAAAAGATATGACCGCTTACGAAAAAGTTAAAATCGCACGCGACCAACAGCGGCCCACTGCGTCCGCCTATTTCGGTCTGCTGCTGCGCGAGGTCACCGTCCTACACGGCGACCGCAATTTCGGCGACGACGAGGCGATTTTGGGCGGCATCGGGCTGCTCGGGGATATTCCCGTTACCTTTATCGGCATCGAGCGCGGCACCGATCTCGAGAGCCGCATTCGCTGCAATTTCGGCGCGCCGCGTCCCGAGGGCTACCGCAAAGCGCTGCGCCTGATGAAGCAGGCCGAGAAGTTTCACCGGCCTGTGATCTGTCTCGTCGACACTTCCGGCGCGCACTGCGGCGCGGACGCGGAGGAGCGCGGGCAGGGGCAGGCGATTGCCGAAAATCTGATGGAGATGATGGGCTTAAAAACGCCCGTGATCTCGGTGATCATCGGCGAGGGCGGCTCGGGCGGGGCGCTGGGGC
>CAZTDA010000088.1:0-7510 GCA_964612155.1 uncultured Eubacteriales bacterium
GGTTCCCGTTGGCTATGTGACAACAACCATCAACAGTGAATTTACGAGTGCCGGTATCAATCAAACCCTGCTGCGGATGATGATGTCGGTGACGGGTACGGTTACGGTTGTAATGGGCGGCTATTCCGCGACATCCGATGTCACTACGGATTTTTGCATCGCCGAAACCATCATCGTAGGCGCGGTGCCGGACGCCTATACACATGTTACCGGGTCAGGGGATACTGATAGCAACATCAATGATTTTATGGCAAATCCGGATGGGAGCAGTGGAATTGGTGGAACTGGACCGAAATAAAGCAAAAGAACGTGCCGATGTTTTAAGAAAGCAAATTGAAGAGGCCGGCGAGGAGTACTACAATCAGGACAACCCCTCGTTGGAGGATTTTGAATATGACGCTTTGACAAGGGAACTTCGCGAGATTGTCAAGGCGTTTTCCGAACTGGAATATGAACTTGAGCCGATTTCGAAAGTTGGCGGAAAGGCGTCCGGGCTGTTTTCTCCTGTCGAGCATGTTGTGCCGATGGAGAGCTTGCAGGATGTGTTTTCGTATGAGGAACTGAAGGATTTTGAAAAACGGGTAAAAACAGTGTTTCCGGATGCCGTATTCGCCGTCGAAGCCAAGATCGACGGGCTCTCGGTGTCACTCGAATATGAAAACGGCGTGTTTGTGCGCGGTTCGACCCGGGGCGACGGACGCACCGGCGAGGATGTAACCGCAAACCTGATGACAATTGATTCTGTCCCGAAAAAGCTAAAAGGTGCACCGGAGTTTTTGGAAGTGCGCGGCGAGGTCTATATGCCAAAAAGCGTCTTTGCAAAACTGGTCGAGGCGCAAAACGAAAACGGCGAGATTCCGTTTAAAAATCCGCGCAACGCCGCCGCAGGGTCGCTGCGCCAAAAGGACAGCGAAATCACCAAATCGCGGCATTTGGCGGTAATCGTATTTAACATTCAACAGCTGCGCGGAAAAGAAATCGAAAAGCACAGTGAGTCGTTGGATTATCTGGACAAGCTGGGTTTTCCGGTTTCAAAATATATCGTGACTTCCGATTTTGATCAAGTGATTGAGCGGGTCGAGGAAATCAACAAAACCCGCCATGGACTGCAATTCGACATTGACGGCGCGGTCATCAAGCTTGATAACCTTGCCGACCGCGCAACGTTGGGCAGCACTTCAAAGTTTCCGCGCTGGGCGGCCGCTTATAAATATCCGCCGGAGATTAAACGCACCAAACTGCTCGAAATTTCAATCGAAGTCGGGCGCACAGGTGTGTTGACCCCGACGGCGGTTTTCGAACCGGTGACGCTTGCCGGAACCACGGTCAGCCGCGCGGTGCTGCATAATCAAAACATGATCGACGAAAAAGGCGTCGCCGTCGGCGATATCATTGAGGTGCGCAAGGCGGGTGACATCATTCCCGAGGTGGTCAGCGTCGTCGAAAAGGGTGGAAATGCGACCTATCGGATTCCGACGGAATGCCCTTCGTGCGGCAGCGAGGTGATTAAAGACGAGGACGGCCCCGCGATCCGCTGTCATAACCCGGCTTGCCCGGCCATCCGCTTTCGTGAGATGATCCACTTTACCGAAAAGTCGGCGATGGACATCGACGGCCTCGGCCCCGCGGTGTTGAAAGCGCTGGTTGACAAGGGGCTGGTCAAAGACATCGCGGATTTATACACGCTCCAAAAAGAAGACATCGCTGCGCTCGATAAAAAGGGTGAAAAGTCGGCGCAGAATTTACTCGACGCGCTTGAAAAGAGCAAGAAAAACGACCTTTGGCGATTGATTTCCGGGCTCGGCATCCGGCATGTGGGCGAGACGGCGGCGCAGGATTTGGCGCTGCATTTCGGCACGCTCGATGCGCTGCAAAACGCCGATGTTGAAGAGATTGCCCATGTGGAGGGCGTCGGCGGGATCACCGCAGAGAGCATCAAGGCGTACTTTTCAGATAATATCAACCTCGAATTGATCGAGAAATTAAAAGCCGCGGGCATCAATACCACCTGCCTGACCGAAAAAAAGGTCGGAGGACCGCTCGAGGGCAAGGTGTTTGTGCTGACCGGAACGCTTTCGATTCCGCGTGACGAGGCCGAGCAGTTGATCAAAGACGCGGGCGGGAAGACAAGCTCGTCGGTATCCAAAAAAACCGATTATGTACTTGCCGGTGAAGAAGCGGGGAGCAAACTGACTAAGGCGCAGGCACTCGGGGTTAAGATTATCAATGAAACCGAGTTTTATGAGATGGTGAAGTAAGCCATCGGGTTTTGATGTAGGGCGGGCTGACCTGAGGGAACGCCCTCATAGCCCGCCGAAAACATTCCGGAGACGGAATGTTTGAAAAATCTGCGAAAACACAATGATCTTTTATGAACATAGCTTCTTGCGGGTTAACGCCCGCTCGGCGGGGTGTATCGAACCGCAGCGGTTCGTTTCACCCCGCCCTACAACGCATGACGCTGGTTTCGCTCAGGATGGCAATAACAAACGGCGCGGGTAATCCGCGCCGTTTGTTTCATCTATTATTTACTCCGGCCAGACCTCGATGGTCAGATCGCTGAGCGGGTAGGAGCAGCAGGGGTGGATATACCCGGCACTGACGTCCGCCATGCGGCGCTTGTCGAGATACGCGGGTAAAAAGACTTCCCCTTGATCGAGCTTTGAGCGGCACCAACCGCATTCTCCGCTCCGGCAGCGACTGGGGGCGGCAACACCTGCGCGTTCCAGAGCCACCAGCACGGTTTCGGATGCAGCCATCGTCAGCGTCAGTGTTTCGCCATAACGTTTGACTGTGAGGGTGAATTGTTTATTTGTCTCTCCGGGGTAATCCTTGAGTTTGATCGGTGAAGCGGGTGCGGCGTACAGCTCGTGGCGGATGAATTTGCGTTCGAGATGGAGCTTTTCAATCTCTTTATCGACAAAAGCGTACATGGCCGCAGGGCCGCAGAGGAAGACGCTGCACGGCTCGCCGCCACATGCGGTTTGAATGGCTTGTGCAGTGATAAAGCCGTATTCAAAACCGTCCTTTTTTTCGTCGCTGAGGATATGGACGATTTTGACCTTGTCGGTCGCTTTGGCGATTTCGGCCAGCTCGCTGTGGTAGAGGATATCGCATTCCTTCCGGCTGCCGTAAAGCAACGTCAGGCGGAAATCCTCAATGCCGTCGCGGATGGCGTATGCCATGGAGAGAAACGGCGTGATACCGCAGCCGCCGGCTAAACCGATGACGTGCTTGGCATCCCGCAGCGGTTCGTAGTAAAAAGTCCCCTCCGGACCGGAAGTTGTGACTTCATCTCCGACTTTCCAGTTGTCTAAAATCCAGCCGGAGGCAAAGCCGTCCTGCTGGCGTTTGACGGTCAGCGCGTACTTGCCTTCCGACGCCCATTTGGGCGAGCAGGAGATCGAATACGGGCGTGTCAGCACGGAAGAGCCGATTTTCAGCGAAACGGAAAGGTACTGCCCCGCGCGAAACGGCGCGGGATGTTCGCCCGTGAGGACATATGATTTTGCGTTATCGCCGTGTTCGATCACTTTGGCAATGGTCAGGTGCTGCGTTTTGGGGTGCAGGCGGGCGGCGAGCTTGTTGGCGCCGTAAACACCGGTCACAGGGTCGGCGGAGCCGCAGGCCAGCGCTTTTTGCCGCGCGGGCACCATCTTTTTAAAGTGCAGCATGTCGAACAGGCCGATGGGTTTTACATGAAAGTTGAAGTTGCTCATTTTGTCGCCTCCTTCATGTCCGCAAGGGTGAGTTTTGCGGTTAGTTCGCCGTTTAGGTAGGTGGAGCTGTAGCCGTAGATGCGCGGCCCATACCCGCCCGCAAACCGGATGCCCGGGATGATCTGATCTTCTTTGAGCATCATCAGCCGCGGCAGCATGGTGTCCCAGTCGCCGCAGGAATAGGAGTACATCGCGCCCTGTGGATTCAAGGTATAGCGCGCTAAGGTCACGGGGGTTGCGATTTCAATTTCTTCTATGTAAGGCGTAATGCTGACGCCGACATGCGTTTCAAAATCACGGATCATCTTTTCGGCGACTTCGCGCTTTTTGTTGACATAGTCCTCGGGGGAAATATCGCCCCAAACGTCCGTATTGTAGAGCGTGGTAAAGCTCATAATGCAGGTACCTTCCGGCGAGCAGCCGGGGTTGGCGCGGTTGAGGCAGACGGTTGCCTGCATGGGATGGTCGTTGAACCCGTCCGCGCGCGCGACTTCTTTTACGGTATCCATCGACTCGTAAATAAAATAGCTGTAGTCCTTGAGCCCCAGTTCGTCCGCGGTTTTATTGAGCCCGAGGTAAACCACGAATCCGCGCGCACCGATCCGGCGGGCGTTGACCATGCGGATTTGCTTTTCCGGCACGTCGGAATCCATCATATCGCCGAAGATCGCGTTGGGCGAGCAGCAGGCGATGACGTGCTCGGTTTGTATGTCTCCATGATTTGTATGTACACCGATGATTTTGCCGTCTTTTGTGAAAATTTTTTCCGCACGGGTATTATACCAAATCTCACCGCCGAGTTCGCGGATGCGCTTATCCAACGCGACGGAGAGCTCATGGGAACGCATTTTCGGAATCCATGCGCTCTTGGTCAGATATTTATAGAGCATGGCCGCAAACAGCGCGAAGTTGAGCTGATCGGTGCTGATGCCGACATAGCAC
Organism: uncultured Eubacteriales bacterium; assembly: GCA_964612155.1. Lineage (GTDB taxonomy): Bacteria > Bacillota > Clostridia > Oscillospirales > JAKOTC01 > DAOPZJ01. Next base: position 4,662 of record CAZTDA010000088.1, read on the forward strand.
CAGTAGGCGCAGAGGATGCGTTGTGCTTTTTGGGGCATATGCAGGGACTTTAACACCCGGCTGACGCTGTATCCGCCGCATTTTAAGAAGTTCGCGTGCTCCTTCATCAGCACTTTGGAGTCGGCCTTGCCGCCACAAGCACCGATATAAGCCAACGTCGCCATGATGCCCTCGCAGAGCTCGATGAACTTCTCCATCGATTTTCTGCTGCCGGGCACATACGCCTCCATCTGATCAATGTACTCCTTGACGCCGAACGGCATGACCACGTCGAGGTTGTCTTTCCCCTCGGCAATGGTGATCATACGGTAGGCATCCGGCACCGCCGCCCATCCCACCGAGATACCCAGCGTTTGTTCCATCAGCCGCCGCACTTCGCCGGGATTTTGTGCCGAGCCGACGTCGCAGAGCTCATGCAGCGACGGTTCAAATTCGAACCGTCCCCTCACAAAACTCGTTGCGAACCCGCCCGGCAGGTTGTGCTGCTCTAAAAGCAGCGTTTTTTTGCCCGCTATTGCCATCGTCGCGGCGGCGGTAAGCCCACCGTTACCAGCGCCGATGACCACAACGTCATATGCGTGTTCCAAAGTTTCAACACTCCTTTCAAAATGGTCATAAATACATTCAAACCGATTTGCTGTGGCGTTTGTGTTCTCGTTTTTTGCTTGCATTTGGATATTGTAATCATACTACAAATATTTCAAATTTACAACATTCTTCTTTTTAAATAATGCCTATTGAATAAAGGCGGATTTTTTAGCCGGGGTAAAAACGTTAAAATATTAAAAAAGAAGCGAGCAAAATGAAAAAAGGGTAAAAGAACCTTACGCAGGTTCAGAACCAAAAGTGACAAAGAAATGCTGTGGCACACCGTTTCCGCTACCTTTGTCATAATCAAATCACAATCCACGTTTCCTTTTTGAAAGGTTAAATTTGCGTTCAACTTCGACCCGATCGCTTTCGTCAACGTAATCCTGCCGCTGATCACAGATGCATCAAGTTGGTGGATTCATTGTATGCATCAAAGGACTGATGCTCAAGTCTTGTCCAACCGTCCACCACGCTGATACCAAGTTTTGCGCCAAACTCGACCGGATTCTTGTGCCCTGAACAATTGGCCTCAGATAGGGTTAGTCTAAACCCTGACCAAAGAGCATGTCGGCAATGCAAAAACCAACCTGATCGCTGAACACTTGAAAAATGTCAAATCATACAGGAGCGAAGCATTGCAATTAGGCTTCGCAGTGTTTCGTGTGTTCATAGACAGGGGTCATTTTAAATGTTATAATATAGTAAAACCACTTTAAACTCAAGATAATATTAAAGTGGTTTTACCCAATGTGAAGCCACTTAACCTTTTATCCTCGCCTTGCTTTTCAAGTGGCTTCACTATAATATCAATATTTTGTTGCAAGGAGATTTATGATGACAGGAAAAGAACGGTTACTGACTGCGTTAAAACGCGGCATTCCTGACCGTATCCCGACGATGGAATGGGATATTTACCCGGGCATTTATCGTGCGCTCACAGGCCAAGACGACAGCTGCCGGTTTATAGAAGAACTCGACATTGATGGTATTGCAATTTGGCAGGACCGGCGCATCACCCCTATTAATGATAAAATTTTCAAGGATGAGTTTGGTGTCATCCGCGCCTATAGTGATGAATATCCGTCCGCCGTCGGATTCCCTGTTAGTACCCCATCGGATCTGAAAAATTTTCAAATGCCTTCTCCGGATGATGATGCGATTTATGTCACACTTCGCAAAGCGCTTGCAAGTGTCAGTCAAGAAAGACTTGTGGTCGGGCGCGTGAGGGATGTTTTTTCATTTCCGCGCGATACACTGGGCTTCGAAAATTTTCTCGCCGGCTTTTATGAAGAACCGGCATTGGTTGACGAATTGATGTGCATGAGTATTGAATACAGCACTGCTGTCATGCGGAACATGCGCAGTCTTGGCGTGGAAGTCATTGCCTGCTTGGATGATATCGCCGATGGCCGCGGCACGCTGATCAGCCCGGATATGTACCGGGCACAAATTCTACCAAGGTTTTGTGAGATTGTAAATGCCGCGCATGAAAACGGGCTTCTTATCGTCAAACATACAGACGGTGATTTACATGACATTCTTGACGATTTAGTCGGCTCAGGCATTGATTGTCTTGATCCAATCGATCCGATGGGGCATATGGATATCGGCGACATCAAAGCCAAGTACGGTGACCGGATTGCATTAAAAGGCAATGTAAACTGCGCGGATGTGCTTGTCACCGGTACGTTGGAGGATGTAGAAGCCGCTGTGCTTGACTGCCTTGCAAAGGGAAAACCCGGCGGGTATATATTGTCCAGCAGTAACAGCATTCATAAAAGTGTCAATCCTGAAAACTATCGGTACATGCTTGACTGTTTGAAAAAATACGGTTGGAATTAGTCCGGCAGAAGGCTCCCCGTACGGGATAACTCGTTCAATTATAAACGACCGCTCCTTCCATGCGGAAGGGGCGGTTTTTATAGGGAGAGAAAAGCCACATGTTATATAATGTCTGCGGAATAAAATTCATTGATGTCTCACTGATCAAATATGCCATTATAGCCACATAGCGGCGGCATTTTTGATTTGTTCAGTGGACATTAAATAATTACGCTTTCTATTAAACAAAAAACGAATAATCTTTTTCAACAGTAATAATTCCTATAACGTGAAAGTGATTTCTGAAGCCGAGTTTTAAGAGATTCTAATAATAACCAACCTGTTCTAAATCGCGGGTCAAGCAAAGCTCCCAGCGTTTGAAAGTTCTTTTTGCCTTAGAACGATAAGAAATATAGAAAAGATTGACATACGAAGTT
>CAZTDA010000089.1:0-7442 GCA_964612155.1 uncultured Eubacteriales bacterium
CTCGGTGCCCGAGGGGCGCACGATCACGCGGGTGCCATCTTCAAACAGATAGGAGAGCACATCGGACGACTCCATATCGGTGGTCTTTGTGTTTCCGGTTCTGAAGTCGGTTTCGATTCCTGAGAGATAATCGGTCATGCCGACGACTTTTTCGCCGCCCGCTTCCTTGAGCGGGTCTGTGCGCAGGCGTTTCATAATGGCGGCCATCGTATCCATGCCGCTCACGCCCTCAAAGACGAACGCCTTTTGCTTGCTGCGGTAGCAGCCGTATTGCGCATAGAGTTCGGCAAGCCGGTCTAGCAGGTCTTTGCCCTGTTTTTTATAGAAAGCCGCCATCTCGCAGACGAACATCGTCGAGACGACCGCGTCCTTGTCACGCACATGGGAGCCGATGGTGTAGCCGTAGCTCTCTTCAAAGCCCATCAAAAAGCGATCCGCTTCGCCGCGCGATTCCATTTCGCTCGCCACGCCGCAGATATATTTGAACCCGGTAAAGACGCTGCGAATTTCGACGCCGTAATGTGAGCCGATGGCATCCGCCATGGTGGAGGTGACAATGGTCTTGACGGCCACCGGGTCTTTTGGCATGGTGCCTGTGGCGATACGCTGCGAAAACAGATAATCGAACATCAAGCAGCCCATCTCGTTGCCGGTAATCAGCGTATAGCCGCCCTTTTTATCGGGGACGACGGTACCGAGACGGTCGGCGTCGGGGTCGGTTGCAATTAAAATATCGGCTTTTTTCTCGGCGACGACTTTTAAACCCTCTTCGAGTGCCTCCCGAAATTCCGGGTTCGGGTAGGGGCAGGTGGGGAAATCGCCGTTCGGTTCCGCCTGAGACGGCACCAGCGACGCGCTGACCCCGAGCCGTTCAAAGAGCTTTGAAACAGGCACTTTCCCGGTGCCGTTCAACGGCGTATAGACAACCTGAAGTCCGCTGTCTTTGCAAATGCCCGGATGCACCGAATTAGCATACACCCTGTCGAGGAATATTTCGACCATATCCTCGCCGAGTATGGTAATACCTGTCCCATCGGATTTGATTCCGGAAAACGGGTCGACTTTTTCGATATAAGAGAGCACCTTGTCGCTCTCTTCGACCGAGAGCTGACAACCGGTGCTGTCATAGGCCTTGTAGCCGTTATAGACCGCCGGGTTGTGGCTGGCCGTAATCATCACGCCGCCCGAGCACTTTAATTCACGCACCGTAAACGAAAGCACCGGAGTAGGTTGGAGAGCCTCAAACAAATATACTTTCACGCCGTTGGCCGCGAAGATGCCGGCCGTGAGACGGGAGAATTCAAAGGACTTATGGCGCGAATCGAACGAGATCGCCACCGAGGGGTTCTTAAAATTTTCAGCAAGATAACGCGCAAAGCCCTGTGTGGCTTTGCCGACGGTATAAATGTTCATGCGCGCGCTGCCCGCGCCGATCACACCCCGCAGCCCGGCAGTGCCGAATTGGAGATCATCGTAAAACCGCTCTTTGATCTCGGATTCATTGCCTTTGATCGCGGCGAGTTCCGCTTTGATTTCAGGGTCTGTGGCTTTTTCGCACCATATGGCGTATCTCTCGGAAGCTGTCATGCGCTCACGCTCCTTATACAAAAATTATACCAGTTTTGTCGCGCCATTACAAGATGAACAGGCATTTTCTTGACAATATTGCGGTCTGTGATATAGTGAAGCCACTTACTTTTTTATCCTCGCCTTGCTTTTTAAGTGGCTTCACTATACAATCGGAATGAAAGTCCCAAAAGAGTTTTGAGAGGTATTTCGCAATGGAGATGAACATCCCGAAAATTAAAATGCCGATGGTCAGTCAAGAGAGTTTTCAGTATGCGGCGGAGGTCTTAAAACGCTGCACGGTGAATCAGGTTATTGACGGCGTCAATCACCTGTTTGTCGCCCCGGGCGGCGCTTACGGGTCTTGTATGTGGTCGCTGGATGCGGCGCTCGCGGTCGAGGGTTATCAGTGGCTGAACAATGAAATCGGCAAAGACCTGCTGTATCATTTAGAGCAGTTATCAACGCCCGACGGCAGAGTGAAGTTATATACACCCGATGCATTCGGTCATATTCCGAATGTGCAGGAAGAAATCGGCTCGCTGCCCAAATTCTTTGAAGCGATTTATGGTATCGCCAAAAGAGAGTCATCACCCGAGTTCACCCGAAGGGCGTATGCGCTGTTCACAAAAAATCTGGACTGGTGGTTTTCACACCGCCAAGACCCTGAAACAAAATTGATTTCCGCCGTTTTTGAGGAGACCTTTATTCCGAATACTTTCGGCGGTTCGATGGAATACGCCCCGATCGATACGAATATGGAGGTTGCCGCGGGCTGTTTTTATACCGCATTATTGGCTGAAAGACAGGGTTTAGCCGATGATGCCGTTTTTTATTTTGATAAAAAAGCGGAGATATTATCCGCTGTGAATCAATATCTGTGGGATTCGGAACACAAGGCGTATTACAGCTGGTTTATCAAAGAAAAACGACATGACGACCGTCTGATGGCGTCGACATTTTACGGATTGCGCTTTCATAACGCCGATCCCGAACAGCAAAAATATCTGATTGAATTGCTGCTTGACGGCGACAGTTTTAATTGGAATACTTATCCCTTGACTTCGGTATCAAGGAAAGACAAAACTTTCACGGTCGTCGAAGGGGCGTATACAGGCAACCCCTGCTGGTCGGGCAGCGTTTGGATGATGGTCAATTTTGCGGTTATTCAAGCGCTGAACGATTCGAACCGGCGGGATTTGGCAGCAGAGTTGACGTATAAGACTATCGGTATCTTCAACAACAATTACGCCGAATTCCTTGGCCCCAATAACGGCTCCGGACACGGTGTTCAGCTCTATGCCTGGACCGCTTCATTATTTATCAAGTTGATTGTAGAAGAGATTTTCGGCATCGATTACAACGCTTTTACCCATCAAATCACAATCCGTCCGAACTTGCCGCAGGCATTGACAGACAGCAGTTTATCCATTGAACATCTGGTATTGCCAAACAAAGAGTGGCTTTGTGTAAGGATTGATAACGGTGCCGTGTCATACTTGTATGAGGGAAAAGATTTCGAGATCATTCTTTGACTCGAATTATCCGGCTTTTTTTATCCACTTTTCAATCAACTCGACCAGCTTGAATTTTAACAGGTATCCGTTCTTTTTCGACGCGAATTTCCATCCGTTATCATCGAGATAGGCCTCCATCTGTGCCTCATCGCCCGAGCTGGCCGAGACACAAAGCGGCGGAAAAGCGATGCAGAACCAGTTTTTACCCTTACCCTTGCCCAGCGTCAGCTGTACGGTGGAATAAGTGCCTGCGGGCAGCAGGAAATCGCCGTAGTCGGTGGTGTCGAAATATCGGTCGGTGAGCGCTGCGGTCGCTTTATAATCCGCGCCGGATTCGTTTAAAATGCGGTTTGCGGTGTTTTCAAAATCGTCAAGCGCTGTTGCGGCGGCGGCTTCGGCATCGGCCTTGGTCTCGGCTTCGGCAAAAACCTCTTTGAACCGCTTGGTCAGCGCATCACGGATTTGCAGTTTGATTTTTTGATCAAAATCGCTGTCGGAATTGGCGACAATGCGCAGTCGCACGGTGCTTTCACGCACATCTTCGCAGTTGCTCGAAAACTCGTTAAACCCCGACAACACACAGATCACTAGCGCCAGCGCCGCCGCGACAAACATAAAAGTGGATTTTTTCATCTAAGTACATGCCTCCTTCGCGCGAAGTCATTTTTTTCGCGTAAAGAAATTGTTGACAATTTTTCGGCAAAAATTCATATTTGACATGAGAGTTTCATGTAGGGCGCGGCATTACGAACTGCGGTTCGCCTGACGCGCCGTAAAGTCAACGGATTCAACACCGGCGCGTCAGGGATGCCGCGCCCTACATGAATTTTTATTATAAATTGCAAAAATACCCCTTGCAAACGCGGTAAAAGTGTGTTATACTTGACATGTTATCGAGTGGGTCTTCCCGCTCTTTCGTTTTTGTTTGGGGGATTTTTCGGGAGGTAAAGAGAAATTGGGGAAAAATATCGCTGAGACAGTACGCGAGCTGATGGAGCCGGTCGCAAAACAATGCGGCGTTTCGATTTGGGATGTCGAATATGTCAAAGAGGGCACAAATTTTATCCTGCGGGTCACGATTGACAGACCCGAGGGCATTGACAGCGACAAGTGTTATGAATTTACCGAACTGGCCAATCCCGTAATCGACGAATCTGACCCCATTGACGGGAACTACTTTTTTGAAGTCAGCTCGCCCGGACTCGACCGAAAACTGCGTCTGCCCGAACATTTTACCGCTTCCGTCGGCCATGAGGTCGAACTGCGCACCATCCGACCCGTTGACGGAAAACGTGACTTTACCGGCGTTTTATCCGGTTTTTCCGAAGATGTGATCACGCTGGACACCGCCGAGGGACAAAAGTTATTCCCGTTGAAAGAAACGGCATATACTAAATGGACATTTGTTTTATAAAATGATGATTTTTGAAAGGGATTGATGAACCGACATGAACAAGAAGACAGTATCCAAGAGCACAACGCCCGACAACATTGAGATATTTGAAGCGGTAAAGCTGCTCGAAAAAGAAAAGGGCATTACCTCCGGCGTACTGCTGGAGCGCATTAAAAACGCCATCGCCATCGCGGTGCGCCGCGACATGGGCTGTGAAGACAACACCATCACCGACATCGATATGAAAACAGGCAAATTTAACGTCTATATCCGTAAATCGATTGCCGAACAGGTGGAAGACAACAATACCCAGATCACCGAAGAAGAAGCCAAAAAAATCGAGAGTTATAATCCTGAAAACGGTTATGTCGATGTCCCGTTAAATACCAAGGACTTCGGGCGCATCGCCGCGCAGGCCGCAAAACACGTGATTCGGCAGGGCATCCGCGAAGTCGAGCGCGAGCAGATGCTTGAAAAATTCCAAAATTACCGCTTTGAGATGGTCACTGCACGGGTGGTGCGCATCGATCCGATGACATCAAACGCCACCGTCGAAATCGACTCAAATGAACTGCTTTTGCCGCGCACCGAACAGTTGCCCGAAGAGACGCTGCGCCCCGGCCAGCTGATCAAGGTCTACGTTGTCGACGTCAAGGACAGCGAAAAAGGTCCGCGCGCACTCATTTCGCGCACCCATCAAAACATGGTGCGCCGTCTGTTTGAAAAAGAGGTCTTCGAGATCGCCGAGGGCACCGTCGAGATCAAGGCCGTGGCCCGCGAAGCCGGAAGCCGTACCAAGATCTCGGTCTACAGCCGCGATCCCAACATCGACCCGGTCGGCGCTTGCATCGGCCACAAGGGCGCGCGCGTTGCACAGATCATCGACGAGCTGGGCGGCGAAAAGATCGACATCGTCAAATATTCACCGCTGCCGTCTTCGATGATCGCTGCGGCGCTGGCTCCGGCGTCGGTCATCGATGTCGAGATTTTAGATGAAGAGAACAAGCTGAGCCGCGCCATCGTGCCGGATCATCAGCTGTCGCTCGCCATCGGCAACCGCGGTCAAAACGCCCGGCTGGCGGCCAAACTGACCGGCTGGAAAATTGACATCCACTCCGACAAGGAGGGCGCAAACGAACCCGGCTATATGGCGTTCGACTTCGACAACGACTTCTTCGCCTCCGCCGGATCGGATGATGCTAAGTAATCGAATTATGGCTGAAAAAAAGATCCCGCAGCGCATGTGCACCGGTTGCGGCGAGATGAAAGATAAAAATGGGCTGCTGCGCGTGGTGCTGACCCCCGAGGGTGAGATTCTGCTCGATAAAAAAGGCAAGGTCTCGGGACGGGGCGCGTATGTGTGCAAAAGCGCCGAATGCCTGAAAAAGGCGATTAAGACCAAACGACTCGAAAGAAACCTGAAAACCGCGATTTCGCAGGAGGTTTACGACCGCTTGGCAGAGGAGATCAATGGCTGACAAAAACCAAGAAAAATTAATGACCACAATGGGACTTGCGAAAAAAGCCGGACGACTGGTGTACGGCTACGAAACCGTCAAGGACACGATTCAAAAGCGCAAGGCGCTTTTGGTGCTGACGGCGTCGGATCTATCGGCTAAAACGCTTTCAAACGTCGAATTTTTGTGCGGTGATAAAATACGGCACATCGCGATTGAGCGCACGATGGAGCAATTCTCCGTTGCGGTCGGAAAAGCCACAGGCGTCGTCGCTGTAATCGACGAGGGATTTGCAAAACTGATATTGGGATATCTGACGGATACCCGCGAGTAGGAGGAGTTCAATGATCACACGAAAGTACAAAGTTCACGAGGCGGCAAGGGATTTTGCGATAGGCGGTAGAGAACTGACCAGCAAAGATATCCTTACAATTATCGACCCCGACGGAAACGACAGCAAAAAATACTCCACGGTGATGACCGAAGAGGAGTTGAGTTTGGTTTTTGATCGGCTCACGCTGGATAACAGCGTCAAGAATTTTATGGAGTTTTTCGCCGAAGCAATGGCGGAGACCGAGAGAAAACGCGAAGAGTTTGCCAAAAAACAGGCCGAACAAGCGGCTCAAGCCGCAGTGAAAGCGGCCGAGGCAGCAAAAGCGGCTGAGGCGGCAAAAGCGGTTGAGGACGCGAAAGCGGTACAGCCCGTGCAGCAGCCGACTGTAAATGCGTCTGCTCAGCAGAGCACAGCGACGACGCAGACACAGCCGATGCCGCCCAAGCAGCAGCCCACTCCGCCCAGACCGCAGCAAAAACAACCGGAACCGCCCAAAAAGCCGCCGCAGAAAGTCGTCGGTTATCAGCGGCCTGCCGATTTCCAGCCGAGCATGACCCCCGCCGAGCCCAAGAAGCCCAAGGAGCGTGTGATCCTGCCGCCTCAGGAGCGCGTGATTCGTACGGTGGATACCCGCTCGGTTGTAGAGACCGACTCGGATAAATACAGCGGCCGTTATGAACAGAGCGGACCCGCCAATATCAATTCGCGTAAATACGAGCCCCACAAGCAAAAGATCAACCAAAAATCCCGCCAGCAGGGCAGGCCTATTTTCTCTAAAAAAGAGACCGAGGCCGAAAAACTGCGCCGTTTGCAGCTTGAAAAAGCCCGCAAGCAGCAGCTTAAAATCTCCTTGCCCGACGAGATTGCGGTCGGCGAACTTGCGACGCGCTTGAAAAAGAATGTGGCCGAAGTGGTCAAAAAACTGCTTTCCTTGGGCACATTTGCCTCGGCATCCGATATCATTGATTATGACACCGCCGAAATCGTGGCGATGGAATTTAACGCCAAGGTCGAGCGCGAAGTCGTGGTCTCGATTGAAGAGCGCATTATGGATACCAGCACGGACTTGGAGACCGATCTTGAGACCCGCAGCCCTGTTGTGGTGGTCATGGGTCACGTCGACCACGGCAAGACCTCTTTGCTCGATGCCATCCGCAAGACCAAAGTGGCTTCCG
>CAZTDA010000090.1:0-7419 GCA_964612155.1 uncultured Eubacteriales bacterium
GAAATGGTAAGAGGATTCCCAAAGGACATAATTCTCGGCGAGTTCCTGCGGGATTTGCACCGTCCAGTCGGGGGCGGAGGCGTTCACTTGGTCGTCAAGGGTGATTGCGCCCCATTTGCCGTCTTTGCGCACATAGACCGTATTCACGTCCTCATAAGGATTCATGCTGATATATGTATACTCGGCGGGGATTACGACTTTTCCGTCGTAGCCGATTGCGCCGTATTTGCCGCTTTGGGTGACTTCGATGATCGGCCACATACCCTCATAAGTATTTACGTGGATTTCACCGTAGATTGCGTCGGTTTGTTCTTTGCCGTTTCCGTCGAGCAGCGCCCAGAGGCCGCCGCGCTTGGCAAGCAATCTGCTCGGGTTCCAATAGTCATCGGGGTACTGTTCGCAGCTTAATTCCTCATAGACGCGGTCGGAAGTGGGTTTGAGGGTGGTTTTATCGTATAAGCGCCAGCCGCTGTCCTTTTGCACGCCGATCACATGGGGCATGGGGTAAAAATCGGTGCCGCTGAACAAAAGCTGACCGTCCTTGGTGCAGAGCTCTTTTTCGCCGTTCTCATAATTCTTGACGAGATAGCGATCCACAAGGTCTTCGCCGTCTTCGGTGTAATACATCACGGTTTTGTATTGTTGGGTCACCGCATCACTCTCGATGCCGGAGAAAACGCTCCCGAGTTTATAATCGGTCGGCGCGCGTCCCGAGGCGTCGGGGCCCAGTTCGACTAACACCAGCCACCAGGAGTTGGGCTCGAGCCACTCACTGCCGTTGTCGGCCATGGTCAGAGAGATGTTGACAAGCATATCTGAAAGAGCGCTTGAATCTGAGGCCTCACCCGTTTCGGTTAATTCGGCACTGTCGAACAGGCAAATCTTATCGTTGGTCGAACGCAAAATCACGGCAAATACGCATTTGTTTTCAAAGAAGGCGTCGTTGTAGCTTTCGAATCGGTCACGCAGATCGGATTCATAATGAAAGCGTTGGAGCTGACCGGCGAATTCCTGCATTTGTATGGGTTTATAAATTTCGTCGGTCAAGAGGTCGTTGTTTGCCTCAATGGTGCTGATAAAAGCGTAATCAGGTGAGCTCATATGTAATTCGTAGACCGCTGCGCTGACGGGAATTTCGTCAGAGAGATTTTTATGTAAAACTTTTAGTAAGATGATGAACGCAGCCGCGAGTAATAAAACTGAGCCGAGGATGAACCAAAAAGCAGGTTTTTTGAAAACGGATTTTGCGCGCGGTTTTTGGCCGGATTCACCGGGAGAAGATATTGTGATCATCAGAAGCCTCCTGCAAATGTCGTTGCCTTATTTTTACCATAATTGCCTGAATCTGTCAAACGCGTGCGTTCACAAAAGTTGTGAAAAGCCGATTTTTACTCGACAGAAGATACGAGATATGATAAACTTTTTGCTATCAAAGCAAGGAGCGAATCATGAGCAAAGAAGATGTGATTTCGAGGGTTGGGGAAGCCGAGAAAGAGCGGTTTAAAACGGCGTGTAATGAGATTATCGGGGGAGCGCGGGATCAAAACGGAATCGGCACGCTTTCCGAAAAGACGCTGCACGCGGTGTTAAAGCGTTATTATGAACTGGACGGCGGTATCTGCGAAATCAAGTTCGGGCGGTATGTCGCCGATGTGGTCTTAGGGGAACGGGGCATTTTTGAGATTCAGACACGGGCTTTTAACGTGCTGAGAAACAAGCTGGAGGCCTTTTTAAAGATCGCCGATGTCACCGTGGTCTACCCCATTCCTTATCGAAAATGGCTTTGCTGGATAGACGAGGCCACCGGAGAGACCACGCCGAAACGAAAAAGCCCCAAAATCGGGTCGGTATACGACGCGTTTGGGGAGCTTTATAAAATTAAAATGCAGTTGGATCATCCGAAACTGCATTTCTGTTTGGTGCTGCTCGAATTCACCGAATACCGCTTTTTAAACGGTTGGAGCAAGGATAAAAAGAAGGGGTCGTCGCGCTGCGAGCGCATTCCGAATGAGTTGATTGAGGAAGTTTATATTAAAGATATCAATGATTACAAAAAACTGATTCCCGAGGGGCTGCCTATGCAGTTTACCGCCAAGGATTATGCCAAGGCGATTAAAAGAAATCACCGGCTGGCGGATACGGCATTGAATGTGCTTGCTCACATCGGTGCGGTCAAACACGTTGGGAAAAAGGGGAATTTGATTTTATATGAGAGATCATTGAAAGGGCTACTTTAATGCAAATTGTTTTATGCAGTAACTCCCCTTTTTAGTAACGGTCTTCATTCTACGATAATCTTTTTCAGCTTCACGATTACCACATTGTCTGCAGATATAAGCTTTAAAATAGGAATCATAGGCCATTGTGTGGTTACATTTTCTGCAAATTTTTATCATACTGAAATCTCCTCTATTAATCTAAAATAGCCATTAAATGTTACACCCTCGAAAGGAACTATTTTTATTTTTTGTTTATTCAAAATTTCTTTTGCTTCTTTCATTGGATAAGGTTCAAAGTATACGACGGTACCTATTCTTACCTGAACAATTTTATTTGCACATAAATTGCATGGAAATGTTGTTGAGTAAATTGTTAAGTGAGATGCTTTCCCACTTCCAACACGCGCTAAATTTACGATCGCATTTTCTTCTGCATGTAGTGCGCGGCAATAATCAAGAATTTTAAATTTCTTTTTGAAAATATCATATACTTCCTTTTGTTGTGGTTCTTTAATACTCAAAGAGCAAATTTCTGAACGAAATTCACTTTTAAGTTTATCCCTGTAGCAATTTCCATATTCATTTAAACAGGAATCATGTGCCATAGGAACTTCATTATAGCCAGAACTGATAATATTTCCACAATCATCGACGATAACCGCCCCAACTTTTCTTTTTAAACAAGATGACCTCATACTTGCAGCATATGCAATCGCCATGAACGTTTCATCTTCGGTTGGAAGAAAATGCGTTTTTCGCTCGATTATTTCAGTTTTTTCTAAAAGATTTCTAATAAAGCTCTTTTGTTTTACACTTCCATCATTAAAATTTTCATTGTTAAGAATAATAATATCAGACATTCGAAAAGTATCGGTAACATGCTGTCCTTATTCATTTTCACCTTGACCACTGTCTTTCTTATCATCATTTTCAAATTCGTTTAAATCGTTTTCATATTTTTCTTTTACCCGTTCCCACCTAATTTCTTTTTCTGCAAAAACACCAAAGAGAAAAAAGTTAGAATATTTTTCTTTAAGATATTTAACTTCATTAGGATTTCTAATGCTATCGATTATGTATGATCCGTCGTCTACATTAATTTTTTTGGTAATTTCTTTTGCTAAATAATCACTGCCATGTCTGGTTCTCATTTCATTTCCAAATAATTGAAGATCTGCTCGTTTATATTTATCCGAAGGGTGTTCGCTTTCATATTTTTCTCTTATTATATCAGATAAGGAAAGTAAAATATAACCTTTTTCTTTGATTATTTTGGCAACTGTTGAGCAGCCGCTTCCAAATGGGCCAACCAAACCAATTACAGTCATAATTACATCTCCTAACGAGAGAATTATACTATAAAAAGAAATTAACTTCAATACACAATATGGTAAATATTACATATTTATATAGAATTATATAATTTTTTATGCATTGGAAGAGTGGATAAACAGCAGATTCAAGACGCATTAGAGGGCGGGACGATGCCGTCGGGGCGGAAGCCGTCGGGGTCGTCGCGCAAAATCAAGGCGGCGTTGCGGTAAAAATCCGAGTGTTCGATATAGCGGAACGCCGCGGCCACTGCGTCGACAAAGGCCTCGCGGGTTTCGCAGAGGCAGACCCCGATAAAGCGCACCAGTGTATAAGCGGCGTAAAAGGAGATATGGGCCTCTCGCGGGGTTTTGCAGACGGGAATATTGGGAAACTGCTCATAAAACAGGTGATTGACCATAAAATTTTCAAAATAATCGTCGCAATCGGGCAAAACGGCATAGGCACGGCGCAGGGCTTTCCTCCATAAGGCGGCGGCAAACTGCGGATCGGAGCCGGGCAATCCCACAACGGCAAGCGCTTTTGTGCCGTACTCGGCGATGTTGGGGCTGATCTCTTGAAAAGCCAAAATCAATTTTTCGGCGGTTTTTAAAAAATCGGGCGTCTGATGCTGCGTAAACGGAACCGACTGTGAGTTGAGAAGTATGTATCCCATTTGAATGATGCGCTCGCGCAGGGAAAGCGACTGATTTTGCATCGCCGCGATACACCGTTTTCGCAGGTCGTCGGCGGCGATGGCGTTGGAATTCGGCATGGGGAGCACACCGTTAAAATCGCGCTCAAGTTCAACGAACCGCAGCGGACAGGGTTGTTGCATCAACGATTCGACGGTGGCCTCGCAACTGCCGGAGCAGCAGCCCTCGGGCAGAAGCCCCGGTTTTAACGAACGCGGATAGAGCTTGCAGACCAACGGCAGCACCGATTCGCCGCATTGCTTATGAAGTTCGCAGAAGCCGTCTTCGCCCAAAAGGCGGCAGGCACCCTCGAACGACGGGGAGACGAACGCGTACTGCTCGGGTGTGGGTCGGTCGGCGATATAAAACGCACTGTCTAAGGTACGGCGCAATTGCGGGGTACACGATAGACCGAGCAGCCGAAAATACTCGGCTTCGGTGAGCGAGATGCCCCAGCCTTTGCAGCAGACCGTTCGGCATTCGCCGCATTTACACATAAAATCGGGGAAATATGCGGGGACAAGCACATTGACTTTTCCCGTACAAAGCCGCCTCCGTGGTCAGAATATGAGATATTATGATGGGTTGCGGTTTTTTTGTCAAGTAAATCTTTTTGGGCGGGTTAAGATGCGCGATATTAACGGTGATTGCGAATCAAAGAGAAGCGCGGTATAATTGAATGAAAGCTCGGTTTTACCAGAAAGAGGCGTTTTTAATGGCAAATGATACGACTTATCGGTTTTATGCGGCGCTGAGGAGTTACAAACCCAAAAAGTGGCGGCGGTTTCAGGTCTCGCCGGAGGTTACGATGGCTCAGCTCGACCGGATTTTGAGCGAAATATTCGGTATGCCGCTCAGAAGCAGATATTGTTTTGATGTGCCCGTTGAGGAAAATTTTAAAGTGTGCGCCGGGGAATATATTGACAGCGAAGTCAACCAAAAAGCCCTTACCATGTTTCGGGAGAATCCGGAACGGGCTTTTTGCCGCATCGGGCTCAGGGTAGATGACGACGATTATTCGCCTGCGGGATGGGCGGAAGATGCCGAAAAAACCATTCTGAAAAACGTGCTTACCTGCGAAAACGAGCGGATGACCTATGTCTGTGACGGTAAGCCCATTGATTTAAAGCTGGAAAAAATCATACGGAACAAGCTGCCCGAAAGCGGGGTGGCTCGTGTGACAGCCGGAAACGGCATTGATGTCGCAGAGCTCAATGAACGGCTGAAACGCCGCTGAAAGACAAAGGGTGAAATAAGCATGGAAACAGAGCGTTTGGTGATTCGCAGATTCCGACCCGAAGACGGGGCGGATTTATTCGACTATTTATCACGCGAGGAAGTTGTGCGGTTTGAGCCGTACGGCGTTTTTTCGCGGGAAGAAGCCAACCAAGCGGCTGAAGGTCGCTCGAAAAACGACTCCTTTTGGGCGGTCTGTTTAAAAGAAAGCGGCAAGTTGATCGGGAATGTTTATTTTGCCAAAGGGGAATTTGACACTTGGGAACTCGGGTATGTGTTTCATTCCCACTATTGGGGCAAGGGGTATGCTTACGAAGCGGCGCGGGCTTTGTTGGATGACGCGTTCAAAAAACAAGGTGCGCACCGAATTGTCGCCATGTGCAATCCGTTAAATGAGCGGTCTTGGCGGCTTTTAGAGCGTTTGGGCATGCGCCGGGAGGGGCATTTGCGGCAGAGTGTTTGGTTCAAAACAGATGAAAAAGGGCACCCGATTTGGAATGACACCTATGAATACGGCATTTTGGCGGAGGAATGGGAGCAAAATAAATGAAAAGCGAGAAGTTTTGGAATTCGTTTGCGGCGAATTATGACAGGCAGACGCTTGCGAATTATGAACAGGTCTATGCGGATACAATTGAAAAAGCGAAATTGTATTTGGATACGGAACAGACCGTGCTGGACATCGGGTGCGGCAGCGGGATTCCCACAATTGCGTTAGCGAAATACGTTAAAAAACTTTATGCCATAGATACCGCTTAAAAGATGATCGCGGTCGCAAAAGGCAAAGCCGCAGACACGGGGTGCGAAAACATTGAGTTTGCCGTGATCGATTTGTTTGACAGCCGGTGGGAGAGCGGTTCGTTTGACGTGGTAATGGCGTTTAACTTGTTGGGTTATATCAAAGAGACGGACGCATTTTTAAAACGGATTTACGAGTTGTTAAAGCCGAACGGGGTGTTTTTGTCGGCGACCGATTGTTGGGCTGAGAAAAAGACCTCCGCCGGGCGGGTTCAGGCGTTTTTATGTAAAATCGGCCTGCTGCCCTTTATGCAAAACTACACCATCCGAGATGTCGAAGAGCGGATCAGCCGAAACGGGTTTGAGATTATGGAATCTGTCAATTTGTTTGAAGCGGCGCCGAATTTGTTTGTCGCGGCAAGGAAGAAACAGCAAAAATAAAGACGCCTATTCTCATGTTGATTTTCAAGTGGCTTAACGATATAAACCCCCCGTTTTGATAACGAGGGGTTTGTTTTATATAAAGCGCCTCAGAACTCTCTCATCGCACGCTGCATTTTTTGGGCAAAATCTGTGGGTTCTTCAACGGAATTTACATGCATATAAAACAGACGGGGATTGTCGTAAACGTGATGGTTGTGAAGAGCGGTGACGTTTAAGCCCTGATTGGTTACCGCGTTCATAAACGATCTCACTTCATCCTGACGAAGCACGATTTCTGCAAGGTTCAACGTTCTTCCCGCCCGATCCATCGATTCATAAGAAAATTCCATATCCCGGGCGGCCTTTGAGGGTCTGCCGTTTACCGTTACACCGAAATTTCTCATTCTGGACACTTGGCAGAGGTCGCCGTCGAATTCTTTTACATTCCCGTCAAGAATATTCGCGAACCGATTGCACAGATTCCTGTTGTTCATGGAAGGATCTCTTTGCGCTATAAACTCGTTTTCTGTTGCATTCGGCGGATTCGGCATTTCTTGTTGCTGCAGGTTTTCCACAATATCGCCTCCTTTCCTGTTTTATTTTATGAAAGGAATTGAATCGCGTGCGTAAACGACAAAGCCGATACGATTCATTTTTTAAATTTTAATTCTTCCAACCCGGTACAGCGCCTTGCAAAATCTCCGATTTTCTGCTATAATGCCGTTACCGTGTGCAGCGGTATGCTGTGCAGGGGATATTGGGGTGTCGCCAAGCGGTAAGGCACGGGACTTTGACTC
>CAZTDA010000091.1:0-7400 GCA_964612155.1 uncultured Eubacteriales bacterium
AACCCGGATAAGAATAAGAACCCGAATTGTAATAATTCGAATTGCTGCCCGTCTGCGCTGCATGTTCCAAATCAAACGCTGCTTTTTGCAAGGCATACGAAAGTTCCCACTGCCGGTCAGCCACCGCATCCCTCGCCTCCTGATAAAGCTGCTGCGCGAGTTGGATCGCATAGGTCTGGATGGCCTGCATGGTCGCAATATCACCGCTCGTTTTGGCCTGACTGATGGCAATATTGAGTTCCTTGACCGCCGTGTTGTAGTCGCTCGAATTGGTATTCAAGGCGTTTTGATACGCGTTGGTCAGGCCGACTTGACTGGTCTCCTGCCAGCCGCTTCCCGCAAGCCCCGAAGACCGGATGTTTTGATTGATTTTCCCCGTGGAGTTGATGGCGCGGCTGAACGTCAGATCGGCCTCACGGTTGGCTTTGATACGAGCTTTATCGGCTTTTTCCTTTTCATATTCAAGCTGTTCAACCGCCTGTTTGGTCGTGAGCTGCTGCGCCTTAATAGCGGCTTCGATAGCGGCTTTATATTTATCCGTGATACTGCCCGATTTCATGAGTTCATCGTATATTTTGCTCCAATCCGCCTCATCGTCCTCGCCTGTTGTTGGCGTTGTGGGATTCGTCGGCTCGGTCGGTACTGTGGGATTCGTCGGCTCGGTCGGAGTTGCGGGATTTTGCGGCGCTGGCGGAGTGACAGGAGCCGGCGGAATATCAAGCGGGTCTTTTCTTATAAAAGGATTGTACCCCGAAGGAGTTATGTCTGCCTGCGTTTCCGGTTCCTGCGAAACCTCGGCATCAGCGGGTCTATATATCACTTCCCTTGGTTCATAAACATCCCCGTACCATTTTTTCGCCCGCGATATTGTACCGAGTTCCCCGTTTCCGAGTGGATTTAAAATCTTTTTCCGCTTTTCCTCATCCTCCGCAATCAGATAAGGGTTGTCCTCCTGATCCCCCGGCAGACCGTAAGTCGCTTTATAAATCGCCATAACTTCACTTCTCCTTAATCATCTATCTTCCGACCCGAAGTTTTTTCACTTCCGTCATAATATGGTCCAGGTATCCGTTCCCGCTGAGTTCATCATGATAAATCTTGTGCATGTCAATTAAATCCTCAAGGTCCTCTGCGGAAACCTCGCCCGCTTCGATAAATTTGCGCCCCAAAAATTTAATCTTGTCATATAACAGCTGGCGCACGCCCGCGCGCACGCCGTCTTTTTTCGCTTTCTTGTCGCGCAGCAGCGCGAATACACCGCTGATCAGAGCCGATAGCGCACCGCTTCCCAGAACCGCCGCGAAAACCTCCATGCAAAATCCCCCTTAAAAATTGTATTTGTCAGTGGGATTGTTCAACAGCCCGAAAATTGTGAACGCTTGCAGCACTGCCGCGACAATCCCTGAGATCGCCGTGCTCCATTCGGTACCGATCACGCCGGTAAGCACCAGAATGGATAAAACTTGAGACGCCAAACCCGACCAAAACACCGGGGATTTGAATCTGTTCTGTTTCATATTAATAACTCCTTTATTAATCATGTTTATAGGCTGGGGGCTTGTTCACGCCGTTGCTCCCTCATCGCGGTTTTGGCGGTACGGCAGGAGCAAGCCCCCGCCCTACGGATTTAACCCACAATCAATGCTTTCTCCACAAAGGCAATCTTCGCAGTCGCCGCAGTCGGGTAAATCACCGCCGCCATCCTTCCAACATCGCCGAGATACATAATCTCATCTTCTAAAAAGACGTTCCCGATCATCTGTTTCCGGTCGATCGTCGCATAGGCAGGGCAATCCTTTAAAACACGCGCTGTCCGGTAGGAAATCTCGTTGACAGTTTCTTCGGTTTCATACTCTATGTACGCGCACTCGCACCACTTCTCCCACTTGCGGTCAGAAAGCTTCGTCTTGACCACGCCGTTACCGAAGCTGCCTTTGGTGCATTCAATAACTTCCCCACCGCCCACATACACCCCGCAGTGCCCGCTCATCGAGACAATCAATCCCGCGCGGTTTTTTGGAATCGTCGCGATGTCTCCGCGCACTTTCGCCGCCGAGTACCATCCGCTCGCGCTCTTATCTGTTTCGGCGTCATATTTCGACGTCGCTTCGATATTACCGCCCGTCCACAAAAACCACTTGATCAGTCCGGTACAGTCACACCCAACCCCCACCCCGATCTTTGCGCGCAGTTCTTTTTGATATTCCACATTGTAGTGAACCGGGTACTGTTTGGCTTTGGTCGAAATGGTCGCCTCAGTGATCGCTCTGCCGTAATCCCCCCACATGTAAATCACGGGCTTGTCCTTAGCAGCCGTGCAGAATTTTACGAAATCCTTGTTTGTCATATTTAGCTCACGCCCTCCAACTTCAAAACCCGCATGTTCAGATCGTTCAGTCCCTCGCTCATCTGCTTCAGCACAAACGCCATATTACCCATGCTCTGGGCGTTGTCGAGGAAGACCTCGGCTTTTTTGCCCTCGGCGTTTTTCTTCGCCCATTCGAGCGCTTTCTGCTGCCATTTGTATTCGACCGCGGACATCTCGCACCGCTTTGTCGTCTTTCCAATCTGGTTGTTGATGTCGCCGCCGTATCGCCAGTTGTCAGCCAAACACCGATAACACGCGACGTTTTGACAGTCCCTGCATTCGGTGTTTTGAACGCAGCAGTGAAAGAACTTGTCCAGCACCGCGGTGTTTGCGAGCGGGTTTGCGTCAAACACATTCCCGAGCTTGTAGTCCTCCAGGTCAGGCGAAGCGTCTTTGCTGAAATAAAAATTGTGGCAGGGGTAGATATCGCCGTTCCCCGTGAACGAGACGTAATTTGTCCCGGCGCCGCAGGTTCGGTCGGGATGGCATTTGCACCCGCCGAGCAGTTTGTCGATCGGAATAAAGGACGACACAGTTTTTAAAACAACTGTCTCATATTCAAAGATCTGCTTTAGTTGCCCGTCGTAAATCTCAACGTCTTTTTCGTCCCACTCCTCGGAATGCACCGGCATAAACCAGATTTCCGTGTTGTGACCGAATTCCTCGACGAAATATTTGTACGACTCAAACAACAGCGGAAGCGTGCGCTTGTTCAAGCATCCGTGCAGACAGTATTTCATATCGATATCGTTGAACACCGGAATATTTTTCGCCACTTCGTTGAACGACGATGAGCCGTCTTTATGTACTCTGTATAAATCCTGTGCCTCTCTGCACCCGTCAATCGAAACCTGAATCGAAAAATTGACTTTGTTGCGCCATCTGCGAATTAACAGCTCAATGCGGTCATTCATGACCGTGCCGTTGGTGATGACCCCCGCGGTGAATTGGATGCCGGTCTCTGCCCGCTTTTTCACGCCGTAATTGATGATGAAATCGCATAACGCCGGCCTCAGCAGCGGCTCCCCGCCGAATAAAGTCACGTTCACATGCTTGTTTTCTTTCATCTGCTTTTGATTTGCCTGCTCGAAAAGAAAATCGATGCACTTCGCGGCGACTTCCTCGCTCATGTCGGGGCCGAGCTTGCGCTCAAAACACTCGAAGCAATATTTGCAAGCCAGATTGCATTTTTCGGTCACAATAAAACTCGCCGAATTAAAAACGGTTCCCATATTTCATACCTCTTTAAGAAAAATATTGTTTGCACGGGCAGGTATATCCGAGCGCCGTGCAGGCGGAAACCTGACTTGTGCAGGTCAGTGTGTTGTTCGAGCAAACCGTGTTGCAGGTGCATGCCGTCGTGTTGCTTGAACAGACCGTGTTGCAGGTGCAGTATGTATCGCAGGAGCAAGAGCTGTACGTCTCGCAGGTACAGGAGCTCGACTGCGAATCGCAGCTGCAGTATCCGTAAGAATCGCAGTTGCAATACCAGTCACCGTCCGAGCCGCAGCCGTGACTCGAGCATGAATTTCCGGAACAACCGGATTGGGAGGGGCATTCCGAATCGGCATTACAGGAGCAATTGCTGTTGCAAGAACAGGAGCCGCCGTCTGTATTGCATGAACACTGCGTATTGCACGAACAATTGCTGTTATATTGGCAGGAACAACCCCATGACTGCGACGAACAAACCGAAACGCACGAGCAGGCATACGTTCTCGAAGTACAGACCGAGTTGCAGCTGCACGAGGCGTTTCTGGAATTGCAGGTACACGCCTCCGATTGGCAGGTGCACGTAAAGGTCTTCAGCGATTCATAGATGCCCGCGAATTGCCCGAGATTATTTTGATTGGCGGCGGTGGGCCTCAGATTCGTATGCCCGCCGCAGGTAATGCCGACCGCCTCCCGCTCGTCGCATAAAACGTTCACCAAATTGACGAGTCCCGCGAAGTTGAAACCGCTCACAGCGCTGTTCGGGTCGGTTGCCGTATGCGCTTTGCTCATCAGCCGCGTTTTAATATTTTTAAAGTTATAATCCGTGATCAAAGCCATGTCGTCACCTCCTACGCTTTCATCGCCAGCCAGTCGAAAGCAACCCCCGTGACGCCCGTATTATAAACCGTAAAAGTCCCATCGGCGGCTTTCACAACGTAGACCTCACCCAAACTGCCCGCCGTCGAAGTGGTGGGCGCGGCGGTCAGGGTCGGTATGATAATTACGCGGTAAGCGGTTGCGGCGATGCTGCCGAACGAATGCGTGATCGAGCGCCCGGTGGTCGAGTTCGTGGTGTTCGCGCCCGAGGCCGACTTAGGCGCATAAAGCGTGTCAAAATAGGTCTTCAGAACCGACTTGACAGTACTCCAAAGGGACTTTTTCTGAGCAGTTGCGGAGGTGTCGTACATCGGCACATAGTCCGCATCATCAATGTCGGTAAACGCGGTCTGGCTGCCGTTTTCCGGCATTTTGGCGTTCAGCTGCGTCTGAATCGCGCCCGTCACGCCCGAGACATACCCGAGTTCGGTCGCCGTTACCGTCGAAGACGCCACTTTGCCGTTTGAGTCGGAAGAAAGCGCACGCGAAGCGGTCAGATTGCTTGATGCGATAGTCGTTGCACCGCCGGTGATCGTCGCTTGTTTCCCGCCAAGCTGTGTCTGAATCGCGCTCGTGACACCGGACACATAACCGAGTTCGGTCGCCGTGACAGTCGATACCGCGACTTTTCCGCTCGAATTCGAAGCCAGCGCCCGGGAAGCAGTCAGATTGCTTGAAGTGATGGTGCTTGCGCCGCCTGTAATCACCGCCTGATAAATCGTATCGAAATAGGTTTTTAAAACCGATTTAATATTGCTCCAAAGGGATTTCATCTGCGAAGCCGCAGAAGTATCAAACATCGGTAAATAATCTGTGTCGGCGATGTCGGTAAAAGCGGCCTGCCCGTTGATCTCTTTTGCATACCCGCTCGCTGCAACCCCGCCGAGCTTGTCCGAATCAGCAGCCGCGAGAACTTTTCCCGTGCCGCCCGCGTTGACAAAAACGGCGGCCAGCATATCTCCCGCTCCCTCGCCGTCCGCGCCGTTGTAGACCGAGAAGTCCACCGTTGCGCCAGATGTCATGGCAATGGTGTATGTGTCGGTTGTTCCGGCGGCATGGTTTCCGCTTTTCAGTGTAACGGATGAAATGCCGTTGCCCGTTGCACCAGTCGCACCTTTCAAATCAACATAATTATAAATTGAACCGCCCGCTTGCCGAACGCCGAGCTGTGTGCTGTTCCAGTTGAACTCAAGCCCTGCGCCCGTCGCACCCATAGCCCCCTGCGGCCCCGTCGCTCCCTGCGGCCCTTTGACATACTTCCACACATAGGAACCGTAGTGGGCCGGAGCGCTCGTGCTGTTGCTTGCGCAAATACCGATCCAGTCGTTCGGCGTGGTTGACATATCGCTATCCTGCGTCGGCTGCGCAGCCGCCCATCGGATATAAAGATAGCTGTCGGCACCGTTGACCACGTTAAACGTGCTTGTGGTGTTGTCGGAGTAGGTGATCGTGTAAGTATCGGTCGCCCCCGCAACGCCCGTTCCGGCGGTTCTTTCGATCTCGGTGATCCCGCGCCCGGTCGCACCGGTGTCTCCGGTCGCTCCTTTTAAATCGACGTAGGTATATACCGTATCGCCTTCTTGCCTGACGCCGAGCTGTGTGCCGTTCCATATGAACTCGAGCCCAGCGCCCGTATCGCCTTTTATGCCTTTGTATTGATACCATGCATACGCGGTATAACTCGTCGGCGCGTCCGCATTGTTGTCGGTGCAGACACCGATATAGGCGTCCGGTGTATTTTTGAGATCGCTGTCTTGTGTCGGAGATGCCGCCGACCACTTGATATGCAAATAGGCGTTCAGCCCGAGCAGCAAACTCTCTTCAAGCAAATATTCATCTTGAACGGTCTCAATCACATCCGGTGTCATAATGCAGACCCCCTCCCGCTCAGCAGCTCTCTCACAGCCCTGCGGTAAATGCGCGAGCTGTTCGCAAATCCGTTAGTAAGCTTATAATGATACTGGTAGGTAACTTCATCCGAAAGCAATAACGTTTCGGCCTGCGTCAGATCAACGTGCAGCTGATGATCGTCGTCAGCCGGAAGCATAGCCGAAAGTGTTTTTGTGATGGTCTCTGCGCCGCTTTTGATGGTCAGTTCAAGCGCTACAATATCGCTCGTTTTGCAAACCGTTTTCAACACAAATCTCGGTGTCGTCCCTTTCCCGATTTCCCCTAATACGGCCATAATATTTCCCCTTTCAAGTGCAAGAAGTCAGGAGGCAGAGGATAGAAGGTAAACTTTTATCTTTCCACCGTGCATTACTTAATCTCTTCACTTTTTCATTCTCTGATCAAATTTAAAATGCAAACAGCCGTTGGCATGTACAATGATATTGATGAGGGGTACATGCCGCTTGATACCCTGAACATGTTATGGTATTGTCGGTACATACTTCAGTAGGGCAGACACATGTTGTGGTATTGGCAGTACACACGGTATTACAGGAACAATGGGTATCGCAGGTGCAGTCGCTATTTGTTTCGCATGTACAAGAGCTCGACTGTATATTGCAACTGCAATATCCGTCTGCGTGGCAGTTGCAATACCACCCGGCATCCGAACCGCAGCCATAACTTGTACATGTATTTCCGGAACATCCGGACTGCGTAGGACATTCTGCATCGGAATTACAAGAGCATGTACTGTTGCTAGAGCAAGACCCCCCCTCTGTGTTGCATGTACAAAGAGTGTTACACGTACAATTACTGTTATTCTCACATTCGCAACCCAATGATTGGGAGGTGCATACCTCATTGCAGCCGCATCTCCACGATTGGGAGGCACATTCATCCACGCAAGTACAGGTAGAATTTTCTTTCGTGTTGCAAGAACAAGAAAAAGATTGGCAGCTGCATTTCAGGGGAACCAATGATTCGGAAGCTGTTGCAAAATACTGATAATTTTTTTACCTATCTTATTTCCCATTAAACTTCGTCTTCC
>CAZTDA010000092.1:0-7357 GCA_964612155.1 uncultured Eubacteriales bacterium
GGTGCGCAATATTGCATTAAAATCGAAACACCGGCGGTGGCCGAGACGATCACGGTATAGTCCATAGCGCCCATCTGCTTAAAAGAGTTTAACAGCTGTGCGACAGTCGAGGCCTTTTGCCCGATTGCCACATAGATACAGATGACATCTTTGCCCTTTTGATTTAGTATCGTGTCGATTGCGATGGCGGTTTTTCCGGTCTGGCGATCGCCGATAATCAGTTCGCGCTGACCTCTGCCGATGGGGATCATCGAGTCGATGGCAAGCAAACCCGTCATCAACGGTTTGTTGACCTTACTGCGCTCCATGATGGTGGGCGCGGGTGACTCCAGCGGACGCACATGTTCATACTCGATGGAACCCCTGTCGTCGATGGGGTTGCCGAACGAATCGATTACGCGCCCGATCATATTTTCGCCGACGGGTACGCTTGCGACAAGTCCGGTGGTGCGCACTTCGTCGCCCTCCGAGATGTCGTCTTCGCTTGAAAGCAAAATCGCCCAAACGCCCTCTCCGCTGATCAAATTGAACGCCATAGCAACGCCGCCGTTACTCATTGCCAGCAGTTCGCCGTATTCGCAGTCGGGAAGACCGCTGATTTTTACGACACCGTCGGCCGAGTAAAACACTTTTCCGACGCTGCGTACCTCCGGTTTAAAATCGAAGTCGCGCAGTTCTTTTCGAAGCCCTTTGACAAGGTCACCGGTTGATATTTCCATTTTGCCCTTTTCCGCCCGCGCTTTCTTTCGAGGTTTTCCGGAGATTGCCTCCAGCTGTGAATCAATGCTCATATCAACGACATGGTCGCCGACCCGAACGACAAACCCGCCGATTAAATCGGGGTTCACCGTTCGGCTCCACTTGATGTCGCCTTCATGTAAAAACGCCTCTGCGCGCATATAGATACTTTTTGCGGTAGTATCGTCGATTTCCACGGCGGTGGTGACAATTCCGGACTTCTCCATTGCCAACCACCTAATTCAACTTCTCGACATATCGATTGATCATGTCGAGCTGCTCGTTCTCTGTCATCTCTTTTTGCAAAATGGTCCCGGCGATATCAACAGCAAGGACAACGGATTCTTTTTGAAGCTCTTCACGCGCTTTCAAAATTTCCTCTTCCCGCTCCTCTTCCGCTTGCTTTAACAGTTCTTCGGCCTGCTGCTGAGCGGTGCTCATCATCGACTGAACCTCTTTTTTGGCATCGTCGATAATGCGTTCGGCAGCTTTACGTCCATCGGCACCCGCTTGTGCGAGAAGGCCGTTGTACTGCTCCAGCTTCGCCTTGGATTCCTGTTCTGCCTTTGCAGCACCGTCGAGTTCGTCGTTGATTTTCTCTTTGCGCTTGTTGATAAACTTCATTACGGGTTTATAAAGCAAAAAGCGAAAAAGGACAAACAGCAAAACCAGATTGATGACGTGATATAAAATTTTTAAAGGATCCAGATTCATCTTAAAATCATGCCTTTCCGGATTACTTTTTAAAGGTTTTTAACCTTTGCTCACGATCATCAAAGCGATGACAAAGCCGTAAATAGCGGTCGATTCGGCCAGTGCCAAACCAAGCAAAAGAATACTGTTGATTTTACCTGACGCCTCCGGCTGTCGGGCAACGCTCTCGACGGCTTTTCCTGTCGCAAGACCCATACCGAGACCTGCGCCCAAGCAGCAGAGAACTGCAATACCTGCTCCGATCATTTCCATTTTAAAGCACCTCTTTTTGTATTTTAAATTTATAGATTCAACCCTTATCAGAATGAAAAACTGACACGATTATGAGAGCGTCATTTATTCAACTCTTTCGCGGATGAACGACAAGGTCAGCGTCACAAAGATGAACGCCTGAAGGAGCGCGTGGAACAAGTTAAAATACAACGAAAGCGCGGCCGGAATGGCCACCGGAATTACGTTGTAGATCAGATCCATAACCACCAAACCGGCCAGCATATTGCCGAACAGACGGCAGGCCAGCGAAATGGGAACGGCAAAATCGGTAATCATGATGATCGGGGAAATCGCAAACGGTTTAAAGTGATGAAGCGCTTTTTTGAATCCGCTCTTGATCGAAAAGTAATTGATCAGGATAAAAGACATCAGCGCCAGCGCGGCGGTCATATTGATATCGGCGCAGGGGGCGCGCAGTCCGAACAGCTCGATGATGCCGTTCATTGCGATAAATCCGCCGATTGTGGCGACATACGGTGCCATGGTGATGCCGTACTTATCACCGATATTACTGCGCGACATGCCGTCCATTCCCGTGACGAACATCTCCAGTAAAAGCTGAAAGCTCCCGGGTTTTTCTTTGAATCTCGGGATGACGAAAATTCGGACAATTAATGCGAAAAGAACCATGATCCCCATCACGATCGCCGAAGTGACCATGGTCTCATCAATCGTAAAACCGCCCAAAATCGGCAGCGTCAGGAGTGTTCCGGGCTCCATTTCGATATTCATTTGCCCCCACCTCTTTTACGCAATGATTTATAAATACCCAACCCCGCCAGTGTCAATCCCATCAGTCCCCCGCAGGCGATTCCGTCATATACCGAGATCAATGTGGCGGGTACCAAAAACAGCGCATACAGTCCGAGCTTGAAAAAGAACAGCAAAAGCAGCTTGCCCGGCTTGATACCCTCTTTGGTAGCCGAGACAAGCTTTACAAGCAGAAGATACTGTAAAAAACCGCAGATCGGGCCGAGCACGATTCCGATCAAAGGAAAGTTCCCCCAAGGCATCGCAATCCCCCATTCCGATCCGCCGTGTAAAGTTCACAAAAGACCGGACCTTGACTGTTATAGTGCTCTGCGTCATTGAAAAAGCACTATGAGAGTATATCTTAGCACTAAATTAAAAATTGTCAATATTAAATATGCAGTAAATTTATCTGAATTAATTCATATAAAAAAGCCCCATTATGTGCGTTTTGACCGAGGTGCGATTGATTTTTAAGGAGCGCTCATTACCAATCCCCACGATAATTATAGTATGTGCAACTCTCTGTAACATTGTCACATAAATTATTCATATGGGTATTTCAAAAAACGTCGCTTCGATATATAATGGTTCGAAGTGTTCGATTTCGACCGATTTCGACATCGATCTTTTTACGCACCTTCGGGGTTAAAAACACAGAGGAGAGAATTCATGAAAATCAAAAAGACCATCCCAATTCTACTGTTGGTTTTTTGCTTGGTGCTGCAGTTGTTTGCAGCGTTAAATCTGACGGCAGCCGGTACGCGTGACCTCACGCCGCTGACCGATCACCTGGCCATACACAACACCACCGACAGTTATTCCGAGAACGGAGGTCCTTCTTTTATCACAATAAAAGTCGGCAGCTCTGTAATCACACCCACCGGCAACACCTTCAACGAAGTCCCGGCCGGCGCAAGCCTCAATATGGAATATGTCTTCCATCTTGAAGACGGTGACGGCGAAGGTGAGATTTATACCTATTCCGGCAGCGATTATTTCACCATCACACTCCCCGAGGGCATCACTTTCACCCCGCCCTCCGGAGAAGGCGCTAAAATTTACGCCACCGACTCGGTGACCGGGGTTTGGCAGTTGGGTACCTGGTCGTTTACCGATAATCATGTTATCACCGTACAGCTGACACCTCAAGCCGCTGACCATTCCGGCATCTGGGGAAAAATCGGCATCACGGGCACCTTTGACCCCATCCCCTACGGCGGGGATGATGAAACAAGCATCGAACTGGGCTCCGAGACCTATATCTTCACACGCAAAACCCAACCGAAGCCCGAAATAGGTCTTGCCAAATCGGGCGAATATGAGGCCGCGTCCAACACCATTCTGTGGACAGTCACGGTAACGCCGCCGACAGGCACGGATATCGGCGGGTATACGCTTGTAGATACCTACAGCAGCAATCAGACCTATAAAAACGGTTCGTTTACAATCGGCGCCTCCACGGGAAGTATTTCTGTTGTTTCCGATCTCACCCTTGGTTTAAGCACTGCCAATCAGGTTTCTTATACCTTCCCGTCCCATACGACAACCACGCAAACCGTCACCTACCGAACCACTCCCAAAACCTTTTCCGCGGAAACCGGTGCAAATACCTCTGCCGAATCCAGTACTTTCAACAATTCCGTGTCTGTCAAATCGGGCTTGGAAGTGGTTAAAGGACCTGTCGACGCCTCGGTGTCGGTCAACTGGATCAGCAAGGGTGTCAGTAATGTCACGACCTCCGGCAGCCATATCCGCAAATGGGTTGTGACTGTTACGGTTCCCAACAACGGCACCATCAGCGACGCCATGATCACAGATCTCATCCCCTCGGGACTTCAATTGCTCGATGACAGCACCTACGATGTAACAATTGCTTTTAACGGAGGTGCGGCATCGACCGTTCCCGCCGCTTCCTATACATATGCGTACACCGACAGCGCCACGGCAAGCACCCTCACTTACGCTCTCCCCGACGAATTCTCCGGCACGGCGGTGTTGACTTATTACACCAAACTCACCGACACCGATGCTTATCTCAACTATAATACCGCAATCACCTTTAAAAACAACGCTGCTTTGACTTGGTCGGAAATGCCCAATGCAGCCAACCCGCCCAAGGATGTCTCCGGCACACAAATCGTCGGCTCCGGCGGATTGATCGCTAAAACAGGCGGCTCCACGGTCGATTATATCCATCCGGGCATCATCCATTGGACCGTCACTGTCAACAATAACAAGATCAGCATGACCGGCGTCACCATCGGTGATACGATCCCCCTCGGACAACAACTATTGATCGACGCAACCCATCCCGTCACGGTCAAGCAAGGTTCGACAACCATTCCCACAACAGGGCTTTCCTCCTCCGACGGCTTTGTGCGCGACTTCTCCTACAATTTCGGCGATATCAACACCACTTATACCATCGATTATTACACAAAGATTATCGATACCGATCCCGCCGCAATCGGCGATACCTCAGGTCTTGATACACTGTATTCAAACGGCGATGCAAACGGGCGTGTCAGCTTTAAAAACGATGTTACGCTGTACCGCACGGGCGAAGACCCGATCAAAGTCACAGGCACCCGATATTTTAACACGCAAGTGCTCGTTAAAGCGGCAGAGAGCTACAATTATACCGATCACACCGTCAAATGGACGCTGACGGTCAACCGCAACAAGCTCCCGATGACCGGCCTGACGATCGGCGATTCGCTGCCTGCCGGAATGAAACTGTATATCGACGCATCCCATCCGTTCCTCATTACCGACAGCGGCTCCAACACCATCGCGACCGCACCCACCGTCGGCACAAGCGGAAGCACCGTGTTCAACTACGGGTTCGGCGCGGGAATCACCGTCAGCGACCGCTATACCGTCACGTTCTATACCCGGCTCGATGACTCGGTGCTGCTGTCCCAGTGGGCAAACACCAAGAATTTTGTGAATACCGCCACCCTTTCGGCAGACGAATTAAGCCGCCCGCTCCTCGCAACCGCGACGGCGCAGATTCAAAACCCCGTGGTCTCCAAATCCGCCGCCTACACCTCCGGAAACGACTATATCGAGTGGACGGTGAATATTAATTCCGGATTGCTCACGCTTTCCGGCGCCTCGGTGACTGATGTATTGAATGCCGGCTTGCTGCTGGATGAAAACACCGTCAAACTCTATGCAGCGAGTGTCAGTGCCGCCGGTACGCTTTCGACGGGCGCTCTGATCACCGAGGGTTATTCAGTGACCCTTCCGACCGCAGGTAACGGCAACACCCTGACCGTAGCCCTGCCCGACGGTGCCAATGCCTACCGTCTCAAGTTCACTACTTATATCATAAATGACAATTATACCTATGAAAATACCGTCTCCCTCTCAGGCAGCAACGGCACGCCTTCCGGCGACGCCGATGTTCGCAACGTGCAAGTCGGTGCCCTCTGGTCTGGCGGCGGAAGCGGTACGCTTTCGCTCACCCTCCGCAAAACCAACGCTGACGGAAATCCGGTGTCGGGCGCGGTTTATCAACTGCTCAATTCGAGCCGTCAGCCGCTTTATAAAAACGGTAATCCCATCACCGTAACCACCGGCTCCAACGGCACCGCCACGTTTACGAATCTGCCCGCATGGACCTATTATGTCAGGGAGATCGCGACCCCCGACGGCTATCTGTTGAATTCGGAACCCTTCGGCGGCGTCCGACTTGCCTCTGATACCCCGGTGCTCGAGACGACCGACGCGTACGCGCTCGGCAATGTCAGCATCTATAAGGTATCGACACTCGGCGCGTCACTCTCCGGCGGCAATTTTGTGCTTTCGGGCACCGACTTTTTCGGACATTCCGTCACCATCGGCGCTTCTGCCGTGGGCGGCACCGTAACCTTTGAAAACGTTCCGCTCAGCGGAAGCACACCGTATACCATCACCGAGACCGATCCGCCGGTGGGACATCTTGAATCCGATGCGGTCATCACGGCACGCGTCGTCTATAACGGCGACAAAACCGCCGTCACCGCTCAGCTCTCAGCCGATCGGTTGGTCAACACGCCGTTCAGTTCGCTGTTCGGCTCCGTCACGCTTTACAAGTCGGACAGCGAAGGAAAGCCCCTCGAAGGTTCTTTGTTCGGGCTGTATGACAGCACCGGCAAACTGGTTGCATCGACCCGCTCAAATGCCGACGGCGTTATCAAATTTGTGGAACTCCCGCTCGGCAATTATACCCTGCGCGAGTTAGAAGCGCCGGAGGGATACAGTATATCCGAAACCGTCTGCACTGCGGTCATCCCCTCAAAAAACCGAGATGTCATTGCAAATCCGTCGATTGTCGTCAACGAATCGCTCTCGGAGCTGCGGATTCTGAAAATCGATTCCGTCACGCATAACTCTCTGGCCGGTGTGGAATTCACGTTGTATGATCTGTCCGGAAAAGCGGTACAAACCGCTGTCACGGGCCCCGCCGGTTTAGCGATTTTCAGCCGCGTGAAAAACGGGACTTATACCCTTAAAGAGACCGGAGTTCCCAAGGGGTATCTTCCGAGCAACGATATTCCGATCGTCGTCAAAGGCGGCACTGTCATCAATCATATTGTCAAAAACACCCCAACATCACTGCCTGAAGTTTACTCCACCCCAAGTTCTGCTCCGAGCAGTGTCGCTTCATCTGCGGTGACATCCTCAAAAGCAACTTCTTCTCAGATCATTTTACCCGCTTCAACCACTTCGACTCCCGCAAATACGCCGAACTCCGGTACATCGTCGAACCGTGATAACACGAACATCGGTGACGACGGCATTCCGACCAAAGACACCACGCCGGAGATGGGCATTACCCAAGGCACTTGGATTGTTTTCCTCTTTTTCTGCGCAATAATCGGGCTTACCCTTG
>CAZTDA010000093.1:0-2663 GCA_964612155.1 uncultured Eubacteriales bacterium
AATTCGATCAGCATGAAAGAAATGATGAAAAAAATCCCCGCAACCACCATCGCGCTCGGCAATGTCGACCCCGCCCGTCAGTTCCGTAACGGCACGCCCGAATCGGTGCGTGAAGAAATCCTGCGCGTCATGAACGAGTGCTGCGGCTATAAAAACTTTGTCATCTCGTCCGGCTGCGACATCCCCCCGGCGACTTCCTGGGCAAATATCGACGCCTTCTTCGCCGCTGTCGAAGAATTTTACTCAAAATAAAAGCGAGCGTGCTTAAAATACGTATATAAATAAACAGGTGCAGCGTCTTTTCAGGCGCTGCATCTTGCTTTAAACGGCTATTCCTGTAAGATATCCGTAATTCGAGTTCCGCAGGAATCACAGAACTTGTCGTCTTCGTTTAGTTTATTTCCGCACAAATCACAATACTTAGGACGTTTGCTTTTTTTTATTTTTCTCTCGTCCGGTACCGGTGGTTTATTTTCATTCGCAATCGGAACTTCCGATTCAATTATTTGATCGTCCTTTTCGTTTTCCGAGTGATAGGTACTGTCAAAACTCGCATTGTCTTCTCGTTCATGCCTTGCCGTTACGGTGTCTCTGTGCTGCACCCAACCCTTGGTCAATATGGCATAATTAACATAGCTCCAAACAAGGATGGCCCCGCCTGCTGCGCCGGTACCGGCTGACAACTTTATCACCGACATTATAATCCATGCCGCAATCCCATAAGCAATTGTAATGGTCTTTCCCTTTTTGGGAGAGACAGGTTCTCTGTGAACGGCATAACGATAAATGATGATCGGAAGTGAATAGAGTGCCGCTGTAATCAACAAACTTCCGATTAATGCCCCCGGATCAAGGGAATAGCTCGACACGAACTTAATGAAAGTATAAAGATAATTCATATAACTTGTTACTCTTGCGTATTCGGTTCAACTTTTTCGCCGCACTTGGGGCAGAACTTGCTCCCCAGGCGCAGTTTTGCTCCGCAGTTTTCACAGAAATTAGGGGGTACTGTACCCATTGAATCATTTTGACCGTTATCGGATTCCGTTAGTTTTAGCAAATCGGTCTCCGGTTCCGTTTTTTCCGGTATTTCCTCTACCGGTTTCTGCTCAGGTAATGCTGTATTTTGATTATACCACTCCTGCGGCTGTTCACGATTTTCAATTATCATTGTGGCTGCTTCTTTTTTACCTGATGACAATATAAAAAAGTTGACAAAGCTCCATAAAACCACCACGCCGACGCAGGTAAAACCGATGAAGGAAAATACGGCAAGAAATGAGGTTGCTACTACAGCTCCTACCCCATAAAAGATCGTAATCTTTATCGCTTTTTTCGGTTCGACAGCACATTTGATATTCGTGAACCGATAAATAATCACCGGTGCGGCATAAATTATCAGCGTGAGCAATACTGCCCAAATTGAACTTCGGATATAACGCATTATCACTTGTGCGGTAGTCAGTGTGCCCGGATCGGGACTCAGTGCTATTGATGAGGTACTTTGGGCAGAGCTGACAGCAGCTACTGATGATGTAACTTTGCTTTGAACTGAGCTGACTGATTCTCTTGATGAGGGAGTACTGGTCACTTTGAAGTCGGGCGTACTTAACCGACCCATTGGAGTTGAGATACTCATATTCTCAAGAATATCGTTGAATAACGATATCGCAGCAGAAGATAATGGTTCACCATATGATACGAGTTCAACATGGATTCGCTCCTCACAGTAAAAGGTAAGACAGTCAATGCCATATATGAGATCCTCACCCGAATAACAATAATCGATTTTTAAAAATCTCACACGTCCGGAATAAAAATCAGTTATACTGTTAATTTGTGTGCCTTGTTCTTCATATCCTTCTTGCAATGCTGTCTTAAAATTATTAAATTCATTATCTCCATACGATGCTAAATCGTTATTATCGGTCGGATTTACTCTAATACTCAGTTCGTATGTTAAATCAGACGGCCATGCCCAGAGGTGTTCGTCATATTTCTTTAGTTCGTTATCTATTTCTTCCGGAGTGTAACCAAACGTTATCAAATCCGGACTATCGGGTTTCATCCCTCTTGTAAATATATACATGTCCTTGGGCAATTTTATGGATACTCCCAGATCAAGAAAATTATACGAATAGCATCCGTTCATATCGGGGTTCCATGCATGTACGGAAAAAGAGAGACCCAAGACCATCATCAATGCAAATGAAAAACTGACAATTTTCTTCATTTTTAACCTTCCCATCTAATCCTCAATCTTGTTTTTAATCACCGAGTTCTTCAACTTTTTCACCGCACTTGGGGCAGAATTTGCTCTCGGGACGCAATTTTTCTCCACAGTTTTCACAAAAATTCGGGTGTGGCGCAACCATTGAGTTGTTTTGTTCTTTCATTGGTTCAATTGAATTTTCCGTTGTTTCCGGTTCTTCCTCTAACGGCTTTTGCTCAGGTTTTATTGTGTCTTGGTAGTACAAATCTTGCCGCTGTTCATTTACCTGCATCATCGTGGCAGTTTCTTTTTTACCTGTTGTTAATATTAAATAGTTGATAAAACTCCATAAAATTACCGCACCTACACACACAAAACCGACATCAAAAAATACAGCCAGTAAAGCGGTTACTGCGGCAGCGCCAAGCCCGTAAAATATCGTGATTATCAA
>CAZTDA010000093.1:2673-7355 GCA_964612155.1 uncultured Eubacteriales bacterium
CGATGAATTATAATCGGTGTTGCGAAAATTAAAAGCGTGATTAAAACCGCCCAAACGGAATTTTCGCTGTTTGGCTGATTGGGTTGTACAGCAACCGGTTTACTCGAAACGGAACTTACGGTCTTGGATAAGGTTACTTTACTTTCGACAGAACTAACGGCAGCTTTGGATGCAACACTGCTGGTTTTGGAACTGGCCTTTTGCGATGACGCGCTCTTTTGTGAACTTGCCTGCGAGGAGGTATCTCCCATAATCTCCTCTCGGGTTCCAAAACAAATATAATCGACAAACATCTCAAAAAATTCTTTTTGCTCAGGTGTCGCCGGTTGATCCAACGTAAACAGATCAATTACGATTTTCTTTCCATTATCAATTGTAACAAAATATGTATTATAAAATTCAAGAGATGTGACATTCATGTAAACAGAAAACTGAATATAGGTGTTTCCTAACATACGGCAAACCGCCAAATCGGAGACCACAGAACATTCATCTTCATATTCGTCTCTAATGGAATTAATACAAGCATCATATTCGGATTCATTATAGTTCTTTAAATCCTTTGTATTATCTGCAACAGTCATATTGATATCAATGATAAACGAAAAATCATCTGCCCAAAGTTGTATAAACGTATCATTCTTTATCAAATCGGCTCTAACGCTCTCCGGCGTCTCTTCTTTCATCTTAAGAAACGGATCGTCTGCTTGCATGTTACGGGTAAGAATATACATCCCATCCGGAACAACAACAGCAATGCCCAAATCATCTATATAATGTGTTTGTGCACTTCCCAACGGAACCGAGAACCCTAAAACAAAAATTATTGCAAATAAAAAACCAACAATTCTCTTCATTTTATTTTCCGCCTTTCTTGATCATTCATCCCCGAGTTTTTCTGTTTTTGTCCCGCATTTGGGGCAGAATTTGCTTGTGGACTTCAATTTGGCGCCGCAGTTATAACAAAATTCCGGCGCATCTACATTCATTGAAACCGCTTGTTCCGGTGAAGTTGGAGCCGCATCGGTTTTAATCGTCGTATACACCTCGTTCGGCACAACATCCTTTTCGCTTGCCGCCGGACGTGTATCGATTTTAAATGAATCGGCAGTTTGCCCATATAACTTCCAAGCAGGAATACTGTTTTGCGGTTCTGTTTCCGTTGCTGCTTGTTCTATCGGTTTTTTACCGTTAACCAGCATCAAATAGTTTATAAAGCTCCACAAAATTACCGATCCGACGCAGGCAAAGCCGATGTTGGAAAACACGGCAAACAATGCGGTCACCGCGGTTCCCGCAAGCCCGTAAAAAATCGTGATTTTCATCGCTTTTGGGGATTCAACCGGTTTTTTCGCAATTGCATACCGATAAATGATGATGGGCAGCGCAAAAAGCAAAACAATACTTATTATAAATAGCCACGCGTTTATCGAATTAAGGTTGCGTAACGTTGAAAATATTGCTTTGTTGTTTTGGGCTGACGCATTTGAATTGCTCATGCCCGGATATCTCACTCTATTAAGAAGGAATTCGAAATCGGCATAATATTTGCTATAAGTTGTTCCATGAAAACGAAACCAATACAAATATCCGTTATCATAAAAAATCATATTTGTTGTAACATAACCACTACTACCAGTCTGATCCTCGTAATCCCATATTTGAAATCTAAAATATCTTCGCCCACTATAATAGACGGTAGTTACATCTTCAGTTGTCACACCGAAAATTTCGGCGATATCTGTATCTTCGAAATATGAACTGTTAATATCCTCCCGTGTGGTTCCACCACCGAGAAGGGAAAATTTTGAGTTCCACTCGTCTGTACTCCCGTATTGAATCGTAGTGTTTTTATCCACGTTTGAAGAAAACTGAACTTCGGCATTGCCATTTGTCTCTGTTAGAGGCACTTTTGACCAATTAGCCGGTACAATTAAGCGCACCTCTGTCTCGCTATCGGTATAGGGAAACTGAGCGGTGGATGCAACACTGCTGGCTTTGGGGATCATGCTGGCGGTTTTGGAACTGGTCTTTTGCGATGAAGCATTCGCTTTTGAGCTTGTCTGAGATGGGCTCAGGGAATCAAATCGAATGCTATCGACAACACTTTGCATGACGACTTCATCAGTGGATGTCATCTCTCTTGAGAGTGCTTGAAATTGGACGACAATTGTATTACCATCTAAAATGGTAGTATATTGTATACAATTTGTGAAATCAGTCCCGCTTATAAGTCTGTATACGATTCTATGAAATACGGTTTGCGCTTGTTGATAAATGTCAGATTTTGACACGATCGCCCCATCCGATGAGAATTGATTTTTCTGCGTACTGCAAAGTAATTCTAACTCATCGTCACTGAAGGTACTCAAATCCGGAAATTCACTTTTTTTTGAAGCGATGCTGATAGCTGTATCACTCTTAGAATTAAAAGACATTAGATAACAATTAGCAGAAGTCATTATATTTGCCAAACTATCTTTGGTGTACCCGAACAGCGCATAACCGGCATAATCAGCATCTGTATCTTTTGTAAATACATATAACTCTGAGGGGATAGAAATTTTCAATCCAAACTCGTCTAAATAATAAGTCATCTCCGCAGCCGAGACCGAAACTACCATTCCCAAACACAAAATCACCGCAAATAAAACGCAAATCAACTTTTTCAGCATGTGAATGTTCCCCTATTCTTTTTTCTTGACAATACGGTTAACAGTGGTATTTGCAAGCAATTATCTTGCCATTATTATACTTGGGTTTTTAAACCATGTCAAACAATTTTCGACATCATTCAATCATAAAGTTAACGATATGAACTTTGACATGAAATCGTTCATTTTCCTTGACACAACACCAATATGCGCGTATCATCATTACCAGCGGAATACCGCAAATTTCACGATCACGGAAGGAAAAATTTATGTCTGCCTGCTTCATCAGACCGGCCTCCGAAATCAAGGAGGATATCGAGAAAAGTCCCGAGATACGCAAGCTCTATCAGGATTTAAAAGACAAAGCCGACTATTGGAGAGCGAATTTTTCAGAGAGCGTCGAAGACATCTCCGGTTGGGGGCACAGCTATGTCTGCCCCACATGCTCCTCAGCTCTCAAATACGACCTGCAAAAGCCCGGTGAACACCTCTGCCCCGAATGCAATGTCTCTTATGACAATCAGGCGATCCGGGAGGCGTGGAATTCTTTCCGCCGCCATGATATTACAGACGGACTCAAAGCCGCCGCCATGGTCTGCCATGTAGAAGGCGAATCTGCGAGTGAATATAAAGAATTTATCTTAAAAGTCGTCACTTGGTATGCCGACCATTACGATCAGTTTGACGAGCACGGCATCTGGGTCGGCAGAGCCAAATTGATGGGGCACACCCTCGACGAGGCGTGCTGGGGTATCAAGCTGCTCGACGCGCTGTTCATCGCCGGAATTGACCCCGAGTCCGAGCAAGCGCAATATTTTAAAAAGAAGCTGCTGGTTCCGATGATGCGCTTGATCATGTCCCAGCCGACCAACCTGATGAACATCTCACTGTGGCATGCGGCGTTTGCGACCGGTGTCGGCGTGTATTATAAAGACGAATTTTTACTGCGCCCTTATGCGCGCTACGAGCGTAACGGCAAGCGCCTGATTTTAGATAATGTCACGGCGGACGGTTTATGGCGTGAAAACTCATTCGGTTATCACTATTACGCGCTCTCGGCGGCATTGAGTTTTTACAGTTATGCAAAACAAGCCGATTTGGCGGATGAAGAACTCAGCACCATGCTGTTAAAGGCCTATGTCGCGCCGCTCAAGCTGCTGTATCCGAACGGCGAAATGCCTGCGACCAGCGACGGTTGGAAGTATTCTATCGATTCGGTCACCGACATCTACAAGCAGGTTTATTTCCTGTTTAAAGACACCCCCGACGCCGATGCGCTTGCGGCGGTCATCCACTTTAAAGAACCCAAACCGACCGCGAATTCGCTTTATTTCGGCATTCCGCCCAAACCCGACTATGACCTGCTCAACCAAAAATCCGTACACATGAGCAACAACAAACAGGTCATGCTGCGCAGCGAGGCGGCCTGTGTCTTTATGAAATACGGCAACCTCTGCGCCGGACATTCCCACCCCGACGCGCTGGAACTCTCCATCTTTCCGTTCTCGATGGACCCGGGCTCACTCAGCTACGGTGCGGTAATCCACGGCGAATATTTTTACGTCAACGCCAGCCATTCCACGTTTATGCTCGACGGTGAAAACCAGATCAGAACCGCCTGTGGCATCGGCGAGATGTCCGCCGATGGGCTTGCCTTTAAGGCAACAGTCGACGGCACCTATCCGGGCGTGACCGCGTCCAGAGCCGTCAAGCTCAAGGATCTTTCCCCAAAAACCTGCGAAATCAACGACAAGACCTCGATTAAATGCGACGCCGACCATCAGATCGACTGGATTTTCCACAGTATCGGCGACTTTACGGCAAACGGTACTTTAACGCCGGATTCAATCAAAGAAAACGAAAACGGCTTCAAGTATTTCACCAATATACAACGTTGGACAGGCGACAGCTTCACCTGCACCTGGAACTTCGAGGGCGATCAGCTGACGTTAAAACTCCCGGGCATGGCCGATACGACCATTTATATCGCCGTAACACCGGACAACCCCACCAAACGGGAACGCCATA
>CAZTDA010000094.1:0-7187 GCA_964612155.1 uncultured Eubacteriales bacterium
TTTGGGCGATCGGAACCGACAAAAACTGTTTATGAACCGTAGGGCACTCTATACTGACACTTTTTCCGTCATCCCAATCGAAAATCAGTGCAAATCCGTTTCCGGTTTCTCTGGTTTCAATCAGGTGAATTAACGATGGATGTGCCAAGTCCCGATATTTTTGAGCGGCGGCTTTGAGGCGTTCGACCGCGTCCGATACGGGCAGATTGTGATAGTTGATTGTCTGCGCACCGGCGAATTTCACAAAGTACTTTTTACCGGCTTTCTCAATACCAAAACAGAGATTTCCGGAGTGTTGTTCGTCGAACACTTTAAAAACCCGGCCGTAACCGAGAAAGGATAAATCAAACGGTTCTTTGAGATTGCAAGGGATGCCGTCGATATACTGAACCACGTTTTTCGCTTCTTCGCTCATGCTGCTTATTCCTTTTCTGCAACCAGAATAGTGGTGCAGCCGACGCGAAATACCATTTCTACATGCGTAAATCCGGCGGTTTTGAGCATTTCAATTTGATTTTGCACCGTGCAGGGCGTGTCGTAATGGTAAAACTCGCCGTCCGGTATGCCCTGCTCTTTGCGCTTGCGCGCGTTCTCGGAATAGTAGAGGTCTTCCTCTTCCTGTGTCTCCACCATATAATCGCATTCAATATAACAACTTCCGGGTTTGAGCGCGTCTATGAGCTTGCGGTACAACCCGAGTTTGACCTCATGCGAAAAGTGATGCAAGGTTTGAAACGAGACCGCGCAATCATATTCGGATTTGCCGAGGTTGACGTCGAAATAGCTGCCGCAGATCAGATTGAGGTGCTTGTCGGGGTGCTTTTGCAGCAGTTTATCGAGCATTTCCTGCGTGAGGTCGATTCCGGTGACATCGAGATCGGGAAACGGCTTGAAGATTTCGTCCAGTTCCAAACCGGTGCCGCAACCGAGGTCAAGCAGATTTTTGCAATCTTTCGGCAGCAGCTTTGCCATTTGTATATAGGCCTCTTTGCTGCCTTCGACATAGGTGAGCATATGTTCTTCATAACCGTCGGCGCGGGCGGCGAAGAATTCATTCATTTTTTCCATGTTATTTTTTTACCTCTTAATTATTTTATTTACAAGGAGTAAATATTGATTTCCGGCATTTTTTCACGCTCCTTTACATTGAAACCTTTCAAGTTATTCGTTATAATAAATCCAGCCGGCGTATTACGCCGTTTGTAAAAAAAGAGAGAGGACTTTTTTATTGTGGAAAAACTCCGTTTGGGCAGAACCGGGCTTATGGTCACGCGCACCGCATTTGGCGTTTTGCCGCTCCAGCGCGTACCGATGGATGAGGCGGTAAAGATTTTGCGCAAAGCCTACGACTATGGCATCAACTTTTTTGACACCGCTAACAGCTACACCGACAGCGAAGAGAAAATCGGGAACGCATTTTCCGGCGGGCGACGCCAAAATATCGTCATCGCAACCAAAAGTGGTGCTTCGGATCAACACACGGTTACAAAACATATCGAGCAGAGTCTACGACATCTGCAAACCGATTATATTGATCTCTTCCAATTCCACAACCCGGACACGTTACCCGACCCAAACGATCCCGACGGTGCGTTTGCCGCAGCGCTGGAAGCCAAAAGGAAAGGGTATATCCGCCATATCGGGCTCACCAACCACCGTATTGCACTTGCGAAGCAGGCCATTGAATCGGGGAATTTTGAGACGCTGCAGTTCCCCTTCAGCTATCTTGCCACCGAGGATGAGGCAACGCTGGTACGGCAATGCGCGGATCTGGACATCGGTTTTATCGCGATGAAAGGGCTTTCGGGCGGGTTGTTGACCAACGCGCGCGCCTGTGCGGCGTTTATGCGGCAATTTCCGAATGTCGCGGCGATCTGGGGCATTCAACGCGAAGATGAACTGGACGAGTGGGTTCGGTTAGACGGCGAGGACATTACGCTGACCGGAGAATTACAGGCCTTGATAAACCGCGACCGCGCGGAGCTTGCGGGGGCTTTTTGCCGCGGCTGCGGATACTGTATGCCCTGCCCCGTCGGCATCGAAATTAACAACGCAGCTCGGATGAAAATGCTTTTACGCCGCTCGCCTTATCAACGCCTTATCACCGAGGAGTATTACAAACAGATGCATCTGATTGACAACTGTTTGGAGTGCGGTCAATGCAAAACGCGCTGCCCCTACGGACTGAACACGCCCGAGCTTTTAAAGGTCATGCTGAAAGATTACGACGAATTCTATGCCGCACATCACTAAACCCACCGGCAATTTCCGATATTGCCGCGAAATATCCGGGATTCCAAACATCAACTTCATGAATTCGATGTTCACGCGAGTAACATCGAATTCATTCGTTTTTATATGTTATTTTATTTACCTCTTTGTGATTTCAAGGTGCGATACCATGTCGGGACGGGGTTTTTCATATTGTCATACCATTGCAAAACTTCTTTGGCGTGGTTCAGGCAATATTCCATTTGGTCTTTTTGGATATAAAAAGCCCACGAAACCAACATCAACGCGCCCGCCGAAAGGTAGAAAGCCAACAGTCGCCAGAACTCTTCGGGCGGTTCCGAACCGAAATAGCCGTGAATCTGCCCGGATGTGAATGCCGGAACGACTTCCGAATTGCCGATGCGGTTGAATTCCTCCCAAGGGTCGCCGTAATTGCCGGAACTGAGCAGTTCCCAGTCGATGACGGACAATTGACCGCTTTTCGAGACCAACAGGTTTTCATTGTGGAAATCGCCGTGGTGGAAACACTGCGGGCGGCCTGTTAACAGCGTTTTGTTTTCGTCGATATAACGCAAAATGAAATCGCTGCCTTCGATTTGGATGCCTGTTTTGGAAAATGCGTCGATTCTGCCTTGCTTTCCGCTGAGATACCGAAACGACCAGTCCTCGAGATCTTCGGGGGCCGGGATGGAGTGGATTTTGCACAGAATCTCGCCGGATTGAACACCGAGGGCGTACTGTTCCGACTCGGGCAATGAGGGAAGAATCGGTTCCAATTCTTCACCCTCGCACCAAGTCAGCAATTG
The DNA here is from genome assembly GCA_964612155.1 of uncultured Eubacteriales bacterium. Taxonomy (GTDB): domain Bacteria; phylum Bacillota; class Clostridia; order Oscillospirales; family JAKOTC01; genus DAOPZJ01. Next base: position 3,039 of record CAZTDA010000094.1, read on the forward strand.
ATAGACGCTTTTCCCTTCGTTGCAGGTGCCGAAATCGACCGGGTTCGGCATCGGAACACCCAACGCGGCGACGGGCTTCATCCGTTCAAACATGGTTTTTCTGCGGTCGAATTGCGAAATATCCGAGATACGGAGCAGCAATTTTTTGCCGTCAACGGTTTCGACGGCGAATTTTTCATCACCCGACAGACCTTTGCAGATCGGTTCGAATCTGTAAAAGGTCTCGCGGTTTTTTATATCGTCATATTTATACATATCTTTTAATTAAGTCCGAGCAAAAATCTTACCTTGTTCCTCGTTTTCGAACTGACGGCTGTAAAGGGCGTAATAACGACCTTTTGCACGCAGCAGCTGACGGTGTGTACCCTGCTCGATGATCTTGCCGTCGTCGACCATCAATATCAGGTCGGCGTTTTTGATCGTTGAGAGGCGGTGCGCGATGATGAACGAGGTGCGGTTTTCAAGCACCGTCGAGATGACCTTTGAAATCAGCTGTTCGGTCTCGGTGTCAACCGAGGAAGTCGCCTCGTCGAGCACGAAGATGCGTGGATTCGCGACCACGGCTCGAGCGATGGAGATCAGCTGTTTCTGTCCGGTCGAAAGCAGATCGCCACCCTCACCGACGTTTGAATCGTAGCTGTCCTTGAGTTTGGAAATAAACTCATGCGCACAGGCGACCTTGGCGGCCTCGATGATCTGATCATCGGTGGCGTCCGGGTTGCCGTAGCGGATATTCTCTTTGATGGTGCCCGAGAACAGATGCGGCTGCTGCAACACATAGCCGATGGAAGAATGCAGCCAGTTGATGGAGCGCTCACGGTAGTCCACACCGTCGATGAGTACATGACCCTCGGTCGGCTCAAAGAACCGACAGGCCAGATTTACCAAGGTTGATTTGCCCGCGCCGGTTTCGCCGACAATGGCAATTAAGCTGCCGGATTTGATCTTGAGGTTAAAGTGCGAAAGCACATCGACATTGCCGTCCGGATAACGGAACGTGACGTCGTCAAACTCGATATCGCCCTTGATAGGTTCCCAGTTTTCGCGCTTGGGTTCAAAGATGTCGCCGTATTTTTCGACGATGTCCGGGCGGTCCTTGACAAGCGGTTCGGCGTCGATTAAGCGGTTGATGCGCTCAACATTGACTTGAAGCGCAATCAAATCGACCGCAAAGTCGGTGATGTTCGAGATCGGGTCGATGATCGAGAGCGCATAGGCGATAAACACCGCCAATGTTCCGAGGCCTTGGGGATCACCCGCAAAACCGCTTCCCGACGAGATAACAACCGCTAATATCATCGTGCCGAGCACCAAGATGATCGGCTGGAACACCGAGCGCAGCCGTCTTGCCCGCAGCGATTTGGTGCGCAGTTCGATGTTGATGTTATCAAACGAATTGCAGACACTGTCTTCGACGGCAAGCGTCTTGATGGTCTTTGCCCCGGTGATGTCCTCGTTGAACGAGGCGGTCAGCTTGGCGTTGGTTCTGCGCACCTCGCGGTTCAATTTCAGGATATTTTTTTGCATCAGCTGTAAGATGACAATCGCTCCGACCAACACCACCATGACAAGCAGTGCCAGTTTCCAGTTCAGAATAAACATTGAAACAGAGCAGAAGGTCAGATAACAGGTCGTCCAGACCGAATCGGCAAGACCCCACGCCAACATGCCGCCTAAACTCGCGGTGTCATTCAACACGCGTGCAAGCAGGTAGCCGACCGGTGTAACATTGAAGTATGAGAGCGACTGACGTTGCAATTTTTCAAAACAGGCATTGCGCATGTCTCTGCCGACCCGCAGATCAAGGTTCATCGAATTACGGATGAACACGATTGTACCCGTGACTTGAATTAAAATTGCGACTGCGTACAGCAGGATGAACCATTGGATGCCCTCGGTGGTGTTGCCGCCGACGAACACATTGAATGCATACCGGGAGAAATACGGAATTAATGAGTCGACGCAAGCCGTGATGAATGTGCAGCAAAGCAGCGGGACCAGGTATCGTTTGTGTTTTTTGAGGAAAACGAGCAAGCGTTTCCACTCTTTGAATTCAAATTTATTACTGAGCGCGTATTCGTCGAAGTTATTTTGATTGACTTCAGTTGCCATTTGCGCCCACCTCCGTTTCCATCTCCTCTTCGAACATGCTTTGGATGTTGAAGATAGAGCTATAAATACCGTTTAATTTTAAGAGTTCCGCATGAGTGCCCAACTCGGCGATCTTGCCCTCCGAAAGCACCATGATTTGATCTGCATCCATCAGGGTCGAGATGCGGTGCGAGATGATGATGGTCGTCGTGCCCGTGGTGCGGCGTTTGAGTGCGGAGCGGATTTTACTGTCGGTTTCGACATCGACCGCGGAGAGTGAATCGTCAAACACCAGCACCGGTGCATCCTCGACGAGCGCTCGCGCAATCGCCACACGCTGCCGCTGTCCGCCCGAGAGCGTCACACCCTTTTCGCCGATCATCGTCTCATAACCCTTGGGGAAGTCGAGAATCGAGTTGTGAATCTCCGCCGTGCAGGTCGCCGATTCGATTTCCTCGCGGGTCGTTTCGGGTGCCGCAAGTTTGAGGTTGTTGTCGATGGTGTCGGAGAACAGGAACGGCTCCTGAAGCACCATGGCAATATTACGGCGCAGATGTCTGCGGTTGATTTTGTTGATATCGGTTCCGTCGATGGTGATTTTACCCTGTCCCTTTTCTTCGTCGAGGTCGTAAAGGCGGTTTAAGAGGTGCAGCAGCGTGGATTTGCCGCTGCCGGTGCCACCTAAAATCGCAAGCGTTTGACCGGCTTTGAGCTCGAACGAGACATCGCGTAAAACCTCTGCATTGTCAAACCCAAAGGTGACATGCTCGTATTTGATATCGCCCTTGATTTCGGGGAACAAATCAGTTTCTTCGTCCTGTTCGGCTTTTACCGATAAGATTTCATTAATCCTTCCGATGGAGACACCGGCTTTGCTCATCTCGCCCAAGGTCCTGCCGAGACGGCGCATCGGCCAAGCCAACATTCCGCCGTACATCGCAAAGACGATGATATCGCCCGGGCTCATTTGCCCGTTGACCGTCAGGAATGTGCCGTAAATGAGCAGCATAGCTGTCTGGGAGGAGCTGATCAAATCGCCGATGCTCCAGTACCAGCTTAAAAGAGCGCCGGTTTTAATCCAGAGGTTGGCGTATTCCTCATTGCCCTTCTTAAAACGGTCGAGCTCATAGCGCTCGCGTCCAAACGCACGGACAACCCGAACACCGGTGAAGTTTTCCTGTGCGATGGCATGCATGCGGCCCTCGGATTCGTCCGCCGCCTGAAAGCGTTTTGCGATTTTGCCGTAGAAGCCGCCGGAATAACTGATGACAACCGGAACGAACGCCAGACAGGCCAGTGCCAATTTGGCATTGATCGAAAACATCAACACATAGGCGATGACGAGCATGAACACGATGCGAACCACTTCGGTGAATTGGCTGGAAACGAAGTTGCAAACCGTGTCCACATCGGAGGAACAGCGCTGCATAATGTCGCCCGTCTGGATGGACTTGTGCCATGAAAACGGCAGCCGCTGAATATGGTCGAACAGCATTTTGCGCAGCTTATACGAAAGGTGCTGCGCCAATTGCGCACCCGAATAGTTGCGAAAATAGTTGAAAACGGCGGAAAACACCGCGATCGCAAACACCAGCAGACCGCAGATGAACAAGTTTTTCAACAGGAATTCCCGACCGCCGAGTTGTGCGATATAGTCGCGCAATTGCTGCGGTAGGTTGAAATCCATCTGACCGATCACCGAGTCAATGGTGACGCCGACGATTTTCGGGGAAATATAGGACAGGCCGACGCCCAGCGCCATCGTGACCACACAGATCCAAAAAAAGCGCCAGTTCCCCCGCATTATTTTCATGATAAAGGCAGCATTGCCTTTTTTCTTTATTTCTTTATTCTTCAAATTTGTACCTCAATAAGACGGTTAAAAAGACCGCAGGCAGTCGATAGAGTTATAAATAATAGAACTACCGAATCAAGAAAACACGTCGCAAGCAATAATATATAAGACAAAACAAACTGTTTTGCCAGCCAATCGAAATAAAAGAAGCACCGCCCACAGACCCCTACACTGATCTGCCTACACCGTTCGGTGCGTCAAAC
>CAZTDA010000095.1:0-7160 GCA_964612155.1 uncultured Eubacteriales bacterium
GTTAAAATATACCGGAAAAGACCCCGACAGCACGGTGTGGGTGGAGGGAATGGTCTTGGATCATTTCCCCGATCACACCAAACCGCGCGCGCAATATCTGCCGCTGCTGGAACTTTCGGCAGCCGAAAATCCCGATGACGACCGGGTGGCGTTTTGGTTGGGCAGGGAATACATGTATTACGGCCGCTACGACGAGAGCATAAACACGCTGCAAAAATACCTAAAAATGCCCTCGGCGTCTTGGAACGAAGAACGGTGCGCGGCGCTGCGTTTTATCGGCGCTTGCTATTTATATAAAGGGGACACAAACACCGGCAAACGGAAGCTTTTTCAAGCCGCCGCGGAATGCCCGATGGTGCGCGAACCTTGGTTGGCGTTGGCGCGGTTGGGGTATCGGACTTCCGACTGGTCGCTTTGCTTTTGGGCGGCACAGCAGGGGCTCAAGGTCACAGCGCGTTCCGGCAGCTATTTACTCGAACCGGAGGCATGGGGCGCTGTACTGCCTGATTTCGGCGCAATCGCTTGTTATCGGTTGGGGATGTATGAAAAGAGCGTCGCCTATGCCGAAGAGGCCTGTCGGTTGAATCCGAACGACGAGCGCCTAAAAAATAATTTAGTTTTGTGTAAAGAGAAACTTGCACAAAAAGGAAAGGGAACACCATGAGCGCTTATAAAATCTGTGTTTATGCGATTTGCAAAAACGAAGAGAAATTCGTCGACATTTGGATGGATTCGATGGGCGAAGCCGATCAAATTATCGTGACCGACACCGGCTCTACCGATGACACCGTGGAGCGCCTTCGCGCACGCGGCGCCGAGGTGTTTATCGACGAAGTGAAGCCGTGGCGGTTTGATGTGGCGCGCAATTTATCGCTTTCGCATGTACCGGAGGACGCGGACATCTGTATCTGCACCGATTTGGACGAGGAATTTGTCCCCGGCTGGCGCAAGTGTCTGGAAGAGGTCTGGACGCCCGGCACGACTAACGGAAAGTATTTATATAACTGGAGCTTGAAGCCCGACGGCACGCCCGATGTGCAGTTTCGCTATTTTAAGGTGCACAATCGCCACGACTGGAAATGGAAACACCCCGTACACGAATTTTTATATTATGTCGGCACACAGCCGCAAAACACGGTGTTCATTCCCGGAATGGTGCTCAATCATCATCCAGACCCGAGTAAATCCCGGGGAGATTATCTGCCGTTATTGGAGATGGGCGCAAAAGAGAACCCGCAAGACGACCGGATGTGTTACTATTTGGGGCGGGAATACATGTACAAGGGTCAGTGGGATCAATGTATTCAGACATTAAAGCGGCATTTGGAACTGCCGACCGCGGTTTGGGCGGAGGAACGTTGTGCCTCCATGCGCTGGATTGCGTCCTCCTATCATCATAAAGGGGATAATGCCGAGGCCTTGCGCTGGTATCTGCGCGCCATTGCCGAAGCGCCGCAAATGCGGGAGCCCTATGTGGAATGTGCGCAAATGGGTTATCGGATTTCCGACTGGCCGCTGTCGTTTTATATGGCGCAGGAAGCGTTAAAGATCAAAAATAAATCCGCCGTCTATGTCAACATGGGGTATGCCTGGGATCACACGCCCGACGACACCTGCGCCATTGCCTGTTATCGATTGGGCTTGTTCGAGCAGGCCTTGCAGCACGCGCGCGCCGCGCTCGCAATAACACCCGACAACGAGCGGCTGAAAAATAATCTGAAGCTGATTGAAGAGCGTTTGGCACAAAAAACAACTTTAGGTCACGAATGATATAGTAAAACCACTTTCCGTTTATCCTTGCCTTGTTTTTCAAGTGGCTTCACTATAATATTGCCATAATTGTGACATAATTCGTGTTGATAATAAGGGTACTCGGAAGCTTTTTGGCAATTCGATTTAATGGACAAGTTTGTTTCGGTTATTGTGAAAGCGTTTTGAGATGATATAGTGAAGCCATTTGAAAAGCAAGAAAAACAAAAACGGTAAGCGGCTTCACATTAGGTAAAACCACTTTTATTTTACCTTGAATTCATAGTGGTTTTACTATATAATAAAACAGGGTGAAATATCATGATTTATAATTTGTTAATTGTTGAAGATCAGACAGAAATCAGCAGCGTGGTCGCAAAATACCTTGATCATGAGGGGTACAAGACCTATCTCGCCAAAGATGGGTTTGAAGCGCTGAGGATTTTCAATCAAACTGAAATTCATCTTATTTTGCTTGATATCATGATGCCCGGCATCGATGGGTTTGATGTGCTTAAAGAGATCCGTAAAGTATCCGATATCCCCGTGATCATGCTGACGGCCAGAACCGAGGAAATCGACCGGCTCAAGGGATTTGATACGGGCGCGGACGACTATGTCGTCAAACCGTTCAGCGTCAAAGAGGTCGTCAAACGGGTCAATGCACTGATCAAGCGAATTTACCGCAACACCGATGAGATTGTGTTTAAATTCGACAATCTGAGTTTGCATACCAAAAGCATGAAGCTGTATAAAGGTGAAGAAGAAATCCCGATTACAGCTGCGGAATTTGAACTGCTGCATGTGCTGTTTAAAAATCAAGGACAGGTACTTTCACGCGAGCAGTTGATCAATTCGGCCTACGGGATTGAATACGAGGGCTATGATCGGAATATCGACAGTGCCATCAAGCGGCTTCGGCAGAAAATCGAGCAAGACCCCAAAACCCCGAAGATTTTGTTGACGAAGTACGGTGCGGGCTATGTGTTGGGAGGTGCATGAAAATGACCATCCGTAGACAATGGCTTTTGGTTCTGACCCTCACGGCGGTGTTGGCTGTTTGCATCAATTCTTGGATTTCATCCTCGCTGATCAATAAATATTTCTTGTCCTACAGCACCGAGAATTACAACAATCACATCAGCCAAATCGAACAGCTCGCGGCGAGTGCGCTAAAAGACGGCGGCATCACAAATCAGCAGCTTTCCGTACAGCTTGAATCGCATTTAGATGACCCGATTGTCAGTATCAAACTTTATAATGCGGCCGGAACGCTTGTTGCGGAAGCCGAGAACATGCCCGGTAACCGATACGGGATGGGCAACGGAATGCACAAGAATTCCGAAGAGATTGATACTTATCAGATCACGGACGGCGGTACGGTTTTGGGCGTCCTCAACGTCGCAAGATACAGTTCTCTGAGAAATTCTCAATTCGCGATGAAATTTCAAGCCGCTCTGCTTCAAAACAGCGCCCTTTCATTTGGAATTGTTTTGGCCGTATTGATCATCATAGGTGTTTTTGTCAGCCGGAGATTGAGCCGAGATTTGACAAACACGGCTTCTCAGGCGCTCAGCATCGACATGGACGGCGATACGAATTTTAAACCGTCAAAGGTTCGGGAAATCAGAGTGATTCAATCCGGCTTGGATACGCTCCGCAATCGGTTGAAAATCAAACAAATCGGCAGAAAGAGAACCGTGGACGAGCTCGTCCATCAGACGAGAACACCGCTCACGATTTTACAGACCCATCTGGAGGGGCTTGAAGACGGCATTACGACGATGTCGGAAGATGAAATTAAAGTGTTTCGGGCACAGATTGACAACATCTCATCCATCATATCAAATATGAGCACGCTGATTGACGCCGACAGGCCTTTGCAAGAGCTTCACCTCGAAGAAATCGATCTGCATGCGCTGCTCAGCCAAATTATAAGCGGCTTAAAGGTGCAGTTCGAGAAAAAGAAGATCGAGCTTCAATTGTTAAACAACCAAAAAGTTTTGATTAAAACAGACCAATATAAATTGAGCCAATGCATTTATAATTTGATCACGAATGCCTATAAATTCACGGCTGCCGGTGGGAAGGTTGAACTTTCTTATGAGACAGTAGACTCAAAAATCTTGATTCACGTAAAAGACACCGGCATCGGAATTGCCGAAGAAGATTTACCGCACCTGTTTGACGCTTATTTCAGAGGGGAAAATTCTGCGGAGAGCAAAGGGGATGGGCTTGGGCTATATGTCGTAAAAGAAAATCTGGAGCAAATGAGCGGTTCAATCGGCGTCCGGTCAAATCCGGGAGAGGGCAGTGAATTCACGATCACCCTTCCCTTACAATAAAAACACATTAAAATGCCTCCGTTTCATATGAGACCGGAGGCATTTTTTATTGCCGTAAAAGATTTTAAAATTATTTTTCTGAGCATATTTCTGCCACAGTCGGATTTTATGATAGAGCCATAACCACCGAAGACGGTGGAATTCAAGGAGGTAAACAAATACCATGTTCAATTCTAAGATGAAAAAAATTCTTGCAGCAGGAGTTGCGGTTCTGGCTTTATCCGCTCTGTCTGTCACCGCTTTTGCGGCATCCGCATACAAAAGCCCCGCGGAAGCCGTCGCCGCACTGACCGGAAAAACGGTTGAAAGTGTTATTGAACAGCGTCAGGAGACCGGAAACAACTATGGTCAGATCGCAGAGGAAGCCGGTGTGCGTGATGAATTTAAAGCGGCGATGTTCGAGATGAAGAAGGACGCTTTGAATGCGCGAGTCGCTGCGGGTACAATGACGCAGGAGAGAGCTGACGAAATCACAGCGGCCATTGAGGCAAAAACAGCCGATTGTGACGGGAGCTGCGATAACAGCGGCTCAAAGCCGGGGCAGAACTACGGTGCGGGTTTCGGTTTCGGCAACGGTGACACAGCCGGCAACGGAACCGGTAATGAAACCTGTACCGCCGATGGGACTTGCACAGGCGGCGGTTTCGGCGGCGGGCAAGGCGGCCAACGCGGGCTTAAGAACGGTGCCTGCGTCACGGCAACTAATAACGGCTGATATCATTCAACGTAACTCTTGAAATGAGAAAACAAGCGGGCATCGAAAGATGCCCGCTTGTTTTCAGAAGTTTCAGATTTGCTTTTTGTTAAACACAAGGATTGAAAGTGCAATGAACAGCACCGTGAGACCGCCTGCGATAATCATGGACAGGGAGAATTCCGCAGGTACGACCTGACCGGAGAGTAAACCTGTATTCAAATTGGCGCAGCTGATGGGGTTATATTTGTTCAAAGTCGGTGCGATGCTGACAAGCAGTGTAACGGCAACAAGCCCAAACGTGAACAGCAGACCGCTGAAATTGCCTTTTAACAGCACGCCGCCTAAGATTAACGCCGCAATCAGCATCACGCCATACACCCAGAGTCCGGTTACGGACAGGAACAGGTTAGCAACATTGTCCATACTCCAGAAATACGCCGTGTAGCCGTAGGTGGCCCCGAAGCACAGGGCATAGCAAGCCGTCCAGATCAGCGTCGCGGAGGTGAATTTGGACAAGATCACGACGGGTCTCGAAAGCCCCTTGGTCAGCATGTTGACCAGCGTCCCCTTACCGAATTCGCCCGAAGTGATGCCGCCGAACACGAGCAATACGACGATCAACCCCATCTGGGAGACGTTTTTGAAAAACTGTCCCCAGGAATCCAGCGCCGAGGGCGTTGGCAGCGTGATGCTCATCCCTTCCGGCATTACCGAGCTCATGATATCCGGCAGGATTTTGGCCGTGACGGGGCTCATAATGCCGAACAGCAGAAACACGATCAACAGAATTAACAGTTTATGTGTCCGCGAACTCTCCAGAAGTTCTTTTTTTAAGAATGCCTTGTACATTATTTGACCGCCTCCATAAACAGGGTCTCGATGCTCGGCTCGAGCAGTTCGAATTTAATCGGGCGCAGCCCCCTTTGCGACAGGATATCAATGGTGTCCTTTTGGGCGCGGGCGGCGTTTGCGGCTCTTAAAATCACCGTCGTGCCGGTTGTCTCGGTTTTATTCAGATAGTCCGGCGTATCAATCGCCGCAAGAAAAACCTTCATATCATCGGTTGAGCTGAATTCGACCAACAGACCGTCTTCGCGGTGTTGCTTTTTGATGTCGGCGATGGTTCCGCAAAGCGCCAGTTTTCCGTTGTTGAGCAACGCAATCCGGTCGCAGATGCGTTCCACATCCGAGAGAATGTGGGTCGAAAACAGCACGGTGGTTTTGCCCGTGACCTGCTCCAAAATGTCGAGCAGCTCTTTGCGGCCGATGGGGTCAAGCGCGGAGGTCGGCTCGTCGCAGATGAGCAGTTTCGGCTCGTTGATCAAGGCCTGCGCAATGCCGAGGCGCTGTTTCATGCCCCGTGAAAAGCCGCCGATGCGTTTGTTGGCTTTTTCAAGCCCGACCAGATGTATCAGTTCATCACAGCGGCTTTTTAGGGTTTTCTGTTCCAGTCCCGTGATCTCGCCGCAGAGCGTAAGATATTCGATCGGCTTCATGTAGCCGTAAAATTCGGGGACATCGGGCAGATAGCCGATAAAACGGTTGGTCTTGGTCTCGCCGTATCTGACAGGCTCGCCGTTGATGTGGATGGTGCCGCCGTCGGCTTTCAGCAGCCCCAAAATCATCTTCATCGTCGTGGTTTTGCCTGCGCCGTTTTGCCCGATAAAGCCGAAGATGGATTTTTCGGGCACCTCGAAAGAGATGTCGTCGATGACCTTGTTGTCGCCGAAGCGTTTTGAGAGATGTTCAATCGTCAAGATGTTCATGAATATGGCCTTCCTTCTGTGGATCAACGAAATTAAGAATTTGATTTAATCATCGTATGCAAAGGTTCAATTGCAGGGCACCGGCGTGCATGTTTAGAACTTTATCAATCCGAGATCCTTCGACATGCTCAGGATGACACCAAGTACTGGCTTCTGTTTTAAGGGTTTTCTAAAAAATTGTTTTCAACTTTCCTCGCCTTTGCCGAAAATAAAGTAGACGACGGGGCCGATGATCTGGACAAAGCACAGGATGATCCAAAGCACCTTGTTGCCGAAACGGTAGTGCGGGTGCCTGAGCACATGTACGAGCGCCACGATGGTGAGAGAAAGTTCCACAATGAGGATCGGGATTAAAAACGGGAGATATTCCATGAGCTTTTCCATAAGATGACCATCCTTTCATAAGTGCCGAGAATTCGGTTCGAGATTCGAACTTATTTCTCGAGATGATTGAGTATGTTTTGATAAACGAGGTTTTGCGCCAAGAAAGCAAATGCGGGGTTGTCTTTAATAATGCTTACGACATCCTGCCGAATCAGCTTGATATCCCGGGGGACGCTTTTGTTGAGCTCGTTTTCCTCCAGCCAATCGTCGAGCAGGTCA
>CAZTDA010000096.1:0-7053 GCA_964612155.1 uncultured Eubacteriales bacterium
ATAAAGTGTCCTCTCTGTTTTATTGGTCGGAGTGACAGGAGTCGAACCTGCGGCCTCTTGAACCCCATTCAAGCGCGATACCAAACTTCGCTACACCCCGATGCCGTTTAACGGCTAAAATATTATATACCCTTATATGGGATAATGTCAACCGTTTTCATGCACCATCGGCGAAAAAATCGGTGAAAAAGATACCCCCACCGGATTCATCAGGCGGGGGTATAGGGGATACCCCGAGGTATCCCCTATGTATTTTTGATTTATTGGCAAATAGGCGAGCGGCCTCGATTTTTAACCATTCTTCGCCCATTCGGAATAGAGCGCGTTAATTTTTTCCTCGAGCTGACTTTTTCGCTCATACAGCGCATTCATATTTTGAAACTCCGCGTTTCGCAGATCGGAATCGATCGCCGCAATCACTTGTTCCAGTTCGGTCTCCATCTCACGGATCAATTCCTCGGTTGGAATTGCCTTTTGGGGGCGGGGTTTGATTGGTACTTTGTCTTTTTCTTTATTATTTGCTTTCGGCGCAGGATTCTTCGGCTGATTGACCGGAGTTTCAACAGGGCGGATCAGTTCAAGATACTCGTCGAATCCGCAGTCGTATTTCGTAATCATGCCGTTGTCCATGCTCCATACCTGATCGGCGAATTTGTTCAGAAAATAGCGGTCATGCGAGACAAACAGCATTGTGCCCTCGAAGTCGGTCAGGGCGTTTTCGATCCATTCCCGCGTCGCGATGTCGAGATGGTTTGTGGGCTCGTCAAGCAACAGCAGATTGACGTCGTTCTGCATCAGCATGCAGAGTTTCAGCCGACTTTTTTCTCCGCCCGAGAGCGTGCTTACTTTCTTCATCACATCGGGTGCCTTGAAATGGAACCCCGCAAGAATGCTCCTGGTTCGCTCCTCGGATAATCCGGCATAAAACCGCAGTGTGTCCAAAACGGTCGCGTTGTCGTCTTCAAAGGTGATAATTTGGGGCATATAGGCGGGTTTGATGCTGGCACCGACCTTGATTTCGCCGCTGTCAGGGGTCTCTTGCCCCATCAGCATTTTCAACAGCGTGGTCTTTCCGCAGCCGTTCGCACCGACCAAAGCAATGCGTTCATTACGCAGAATACTCAGGTTTTGATTTTTCAAAAGAGCTTTTAAACCGTAACATTTACACACGTTTTCAAACGTGACCAGCTCTTTCGCCGCATAGCTCCCACTGTCAAACTCCGCTGTCAGCTTTCGCGCGGTATTCGGTCTGTCGACCTTATCAATCTGCTCGATGCGTTTTTCCATCGCGAACGCCCGCTTGTGAAGCGCCTTGCTGTCCGCCTGTTTCGCCCACTCGTGCATGCGTTTTGCGGCGGTTTCGAGCTGTCGGATTTTCTTCTGCTGCTGTTCATATTGTTCGGATTGAGTCAAAAAGCGGCGCTCTTTTTCCTCGATAAAAAAGCTGTAATTGCCCGCGTAAAAGTCCGCTTTGCCGTCGTTAATTTCGATAATCCGCGAGACCACGCGGTCTAAAAACACACGATCGTGCGAAATGACAACCACGGTGCCCTTGAAATCGCTTAAAAAATCTTCAAGCCATTCGAGCGAAGCCAGATCGAGGTGGTTCGTCGGCTCGTCGAGCAGCAGGACGTCGCAGTCGCGCAAGAGGATCCGCGCCAAATTAACGCGTGACTTTTCCCCACCGCTGAGTTCCTTGAAAACGCTTTTGCGCATCTGCTCGCCGATGCCCATACCGTTCGTGACCTTGTCCAGTTTGACCTCGGTCTCGTAACCGCCGAGCCGCTCGTATTCCTCCAAAAGATGCCCGTAGCGGAGCAAAACCGCGGGGTCATCATCGCCCTCGATCTCTTTCATCGCCGTGTGGATATCTGTTATTTCTTGAAACGACGAGCGCAGAATGTCTTCGACGGTGTCGTTTTCCCCGAATTCGGGGATCTGCGCCATCATCTCGACCCGTTTGCCGGACGCCTTTGAAACCGTCCCGCTCTCATAAGATTCTTCGCCGGTCAGCACTTTGAAAAGCGTGGTCTTGCCCGAGCCGTTTCTGCCGAGCAGCCCGACTTTTTCGCCGGTGTAAACCTCAAAGGTAATACCCTTGATCACATGGTTGGAGCCGTAATATTTATTCAGTTCATATGTTGCAATATCAATCATAAAAATTCTCCTGTAATTTTTCATTCGGACATAAAAATACCCTGCGCGGCTTGTTTTGGCTTGCCTGCACAGGGACATTCCGAATCAATCAAAGGAGCACGTTAGAGAAACGGCTTTAATTATGATGCGGTAAGCGGCATTCAAAACAAGTTGAAATTGTTAAAAGGGCAGAGTTTCCCCTTGTTTTTGTGATTTTGAATGCTCTCTGGGTTTGAACATCGCTGCCGGGGAAGAACTTCTTGAAACGGAATACGGAAATCTGATTAATTGTCATGCCACTCACCACCTTTCAATGGGCTTTTTGCATTTTAACATAAAGTTTTTAGTTTTGCAATCCCTTTTTTGCTGTTGATTAGGTATGTCTCGCCACGGTCTGTTTGGCGTAACTGGTTTCGGCCGCTTCACCCTCCGTGATTTTATATCGCGGCTTGACAGCATCACCGTTTGTCTCAACCACCGCGACCAAACTCTTGATTTTGCTTCCACCTGATTGATTGAACAATTGATAGGCGGCGGCGAGCCTGAGCAGATGGGTTACCCACAGCCCTCTTGCGCCGCTTTTTTGCAGTGTAAGCAGGAGGTTACTCATGATGACAATCGAATCATGCGAACTGGTGGCGGTGAGCGGTTCGTTAAAACAGAAAAAGCAATTCCCCGTATTCACCACTTTTATACAAGAGGAGAGCAAATTCAATTCCTCGCCCAATCGACCCGACCCGATCGTGCCGATTTCCTCCTTTGCAAAAACGGAGACGATGCTGTCGGCAGTGCCGATTTCCGCACGCTCGGCGGGTATTGGGAATCCAAGTTGATAGAAAAACTGTGCAATTAAAACACTTTTGATAAAAACGGTTTTCCCGCCCTCGTTAGTGCCGGTGATCATGGCGATTTCACGGTTCAACGAGACGTCGTTGGGGACGATTTCGGATACACTTAGTTTCTCCAAAAGCTCGGGACTGTATAAATCAGCTGCAATAAAAATCCCGCTTTCCGCCGGTTTCGGCAGGCACCATTTGACCCCCTTTGCGCTCCACCGTTGTGCAAGGTCTGCAGCGGACAGATAAAAAGACAGCCCTTCGACAAAATTGCCTAAGCGGTTACCACGGTTTTGATATAACGGCGCGACTCGTCTTTCAGTCGATCGGTAAGATCTCTGACGATCAGTTCCAACACCGGCGGCATGTAGTAAGCATAATTGTCTTCACCCTTACCACCGATGATGTTGTAATCGAAAGTGGACTTAAGAGGGCTTAGCATCGTCCGGTTTTTAAGAAAATCATATTGGTATCTGTGTATCTCGTGTTCATCCCTTTTTGAGGTCGAGAGGTCTTTAAAGTCCTCTTTTTTTGACGACATCGATAGAAACTGGCACTCTTCGGCCTCAAGGGTTTCGTTGAGATTGACGCCGAGCATATAGCCGATGGTACGGTTGATATCGGGCATTTTTTCATCCAACAACGGTTTAAAGACATCAATTTTCAGTTCAATGAAAATGCCGTCGATAATCTCTCCGATCTTTTCGAGCCATACGGGCAATCCTTCATGAGAACCGATTGCGGATTTTAAATTCTGCACGGTATTCAACAATTCTGAGATGATGTTGACGCTGGACAAATTGTCGATCATATCTTCGTTTGTGCCGAAATCATGATAAATATATTCCTTCATCATCGCGTATTTTTCTAAAAAAGCGTCCAACGTGGCATATAGCTTTTTGTTGCGGAGTAATTCCGATACGATTTCCTGGCGTCTTTTAATTACATCGGTATCAGCCGCGCAGATTTCGGTCAGCCGCTGAGCCGAGATGTTGATTCTGCGGCTCTTTGGAAAGATAATCGGGCACAGTTTTTCGAGATTCAAGTTTTCAATACCATAGATTACACCCCGCTTTTCGGGTGAATCACCCCAAAACAAATCTCTCATTTTTTGCCTCCCACTGCCTTTAAAACCTGTTCGACAAACAACGTCCTGTTATTGTCGTGCCGATCGCAGATGCCGCTTTTTTCGGCGAGTTCAATCGCATAACTCCGGTAAATCGGGGGCTGCTTGATCGCTTTATAGGTTCTTTTTGCGGTGTCGCCGTCTTCCACGGTTTGCATCACAATGCTGCCGCAGGTTTCGCCTACGATCGAAAACAGTTCAAACAGGTGGGTGACGATGATGCCGAACCCGCCCTTTAAGATGATTTTATCAATTATAACTCCACAGATCTCGGCGCCCTCATCCGGATTGGTGGAGGTCATCGGCTCATTTAAAAAGACCAATGCGCCGGGTTTGAGGGCTTTTTCGATCATCGAGAACCGCTCGGCTTCCAACGCCATTCGCGAAAGGTTGCCTGCGCCGTCCTCGCCGCCCGAGAAAAGAGTATGTATGGCGGGGACGGGAGACGCGATAAAGCTTTTCGCGGGCACATTCAAACCCAGTTGAAATAAAACCTGCGCTTGCGCGATACTGATTAACAGCTCCGTTTTTCCCGAGTGATTCGCGCCGGTCAGGATGTAGTACTGATCGGAGATATCGATGTCGTTGGGTACCACCGGTTGGTCGGAATTCAAGGCGAGACCGAGTGAATATAACCCCTCGGCGGCAAAGGTCCGCGGTTTATCGGAAACCACGGGTGTGCAGGTTTCATATCCGTGTTCGGCGAGTTCTTTTTCAAACTTGATGCCTGCCAGCGCGATATTGAGCATATCCGATAAATCGCTGAACTGCCGAACCGGTTCGATGGAATAGTTCGTGTCCATGATCTTTTCAAACGCCGCAATTTCTTTCTTAAAGCGGCGGACAATATCATCCAGTAAAAACCGATTCAACTTGGCGCGCTGTTCGGCGGATTGGGGTTTGCGCATAAATGTGATCCCGCCCTGTTCGGTCAGCCCTTTATCGGTGAAAATGCAGTCGCCGGAAAGCGGTTCTGTTGAAAGTTTTCCGACGATAATTTTGTCCGGGTCAAAACTTTTCGTCTTTTTAAACTGAACGCCTAAAATTAAAGAACGGGCTTTCATCCACGCAGTATCCAGTTTTTGCACTTCGTCGATGATGTTTCGAACACCGCTTTCAAATAGGTCTTTGGCGATATTCGTTTTTAATTCCTCAAACCGTCCGCACAGAATCGGACAGCCGCTAAACACCTCCGAAAACTCTTTCACCAGATCGGCATAACTGCAAAAGATGTTATAATAACCGACTTTTTGCCGGAGTTTCACTTGAATATGCCCGCAGTCGGAGAGCTGCTTTTTTAATCGATTGAATTTCGGGAGCAGCAGACACAACTTTTCATAAAGCTGCGGATAGATACGCAAGTCCGCAAGAATCTGTTGACGCGCGGCGATTTCCGGCGGATCGTCGGTGAAAAAATCGGTAAAGGACTCCAACTTGAAATCCGCCGGGACAGCATGCATAATCGCGATCGCCAACGGGTTTAGACGCAGATTATCCTGCTCGTTTTCGGAAACAGACCATGCAGCGGGACTATGCTTTAAAAATAACTTCATAGATTTTACCTCCATGAAAAAGCTGATTAAATACTATCACATTATTTTCCAAATTGCAACCGAAGCATTTCGAATGTGATACCGTCACGGTAAAAAGTGAAAAGGTGCGGTAAACTACACACATAAAATCTTTCTTGGTAAAGCGGGTTGAAATTTCCTCAACGACCCAGTATAATCAAATTATGACAAAGGAGGTGCTTTGATGTACTGCACCAGAAAAATCAAGGACGACTTAATATATATCGGCGGAGACGACCGGCGGTTGGCCATGTTTGAAGGCGTCTATTCGGTCCCGCGCGGCGTTTCATATAACTCCTATTTGCTTTTGGACGAAAAAATCGTGATCTTCGACACCGTCGATAAAGCGGTCGGTAAGGTGTTTTTCGAAAATCTCGAACACGAACTTGCGGGCAAAACCCCCGACTATGTGATTGTCCAGCACATGGAACCCGACCACTCGGCGACGCTGGCCGATTTGATTTGCCGCTATCCCGATGTCACCGTCGTCACGAGCGCCAAGTCCGCCGTGATGATGAAACAGTTCTTCGAACTCGGAGACATCAAGATTCAAACGGTCAACGAGGGCGAACTGTTGGACACCGGAAAACACAAGCTCTGCTTTATCATGGCGCCGATGGTGCATTGGCCCGAGGTCATGACAACCTACGACCACACCGATCATATTCTGTTTTCGGCGGACGCGTTCGGCACATTCGGTGCTTTAAACGGTGCGCTGTTTGCCGACGAGGTCGATTTTGAGCACGACTATCTCGACGAGGCCAGGCGCTATTACTGCAACATTGTCGGGAAATACGGCCCGCAGACCCAGTCGCTGTTAAAAAAAATGGCCGAAGTTCCGGTCGAAATGCTCTGTCCGCTGCACGGTCATGTCTGGCGTAAAGATATTGTGTTTTATGTGGATAAATATCAACACTGGGCGAGCTATACCCCCGAGGAAAGCGGCGTGATGATCGCCTACGCCTCGGTCTACGGCAATACCGAAAACGCCGCACAGATCATTTCCAGCCGTCTTCGGGACAAGGGTATTAAGACCGTGATGTTCGACGTCTCGGTCATGCCCGCTTCGGAAATCGTCGCATCGGCCTTCCGTTGGAGCCATCTGCTGTTCGCCTCGACGACCTATAACATGGGTGTCTTTATCACGATGGACGAACTGCTGCGTGATCTGGCATCGCATAATATCCAAAACCGTGTTGTCGCCTTTGTCGAAAACGGCTCTTGGGCGCCTGTCTCGGGTAAACTGATGCGTGAAATCCTCACTCCCTGCAAAAACCTGACCTATATTGAAAACACGATCACCATTAAATCCTCGTTAAAGGAAGCACAGATGGCGGAGCTGGACGTGTTAGTCAACGCCGTCGCCGATTCCGTCAGCGCAATA
>CAZTDA010000097.1:0-7020 GCA_964612155.1 uncultured Eubacteriales bacterium
CTATGGATTTAAAAAAGGACATTTCCGGATTCAACAGCGGCTCGGTGGCGATTTGGGAGATGATAATCGTAATCGCAAGTTCCGGCACCTGAAGCTGCCCCACCTGCCGCTTGCCCATGATGCGTACCGCCGCAATAATCGCGGCAAACGCGCCTGCCGTCTTCAACAAAAAAATCCACAAAAACAACCGCCTCCCGAGGTTTAGGTTGACCTTGGAGGCGGCGATTATACTTTATATAAGCAACAGTAGCAGTTGCCGCAGGTAATAAGTAATAGTGAAGAGGTAAGGTACCCGCGGCGGGAAATTTATTATAACGATATCGGGCAAGAATTATCTCTTTATGTGAGCGTATCATATTAACTTACGCTTCCGGAATTGTCACTTTTCACTGTTAACTGCCACCTGTTAACTGAGCTGTCACTTTACACTTTACGTTTTACACTTTACACTTACCTGGTTCCGGTTACTTGACAAATGTGCGGTAAATCGCATTGATGGCCGATTCGAAACTGGCTTCTTCCACGCCGATGATGATGTTCAACTCACTGCTGCCCTGATCGATCATGCGCACGTTGATGCCCTCTCCGGCGATGCAGCGGAAGATACGCGCCGCAGTGCCGATGGCGCTTTTCATGGCGCGTCCGACAACTGCGATCAACGCAAGTCCACGTTCGAGCCGGATGACATCGGGCTGTGCGGTGATCATCATTTCGTCCATAATCTGCTTTTCGAACCCCGCGATGTCGTGTTCACTGACGATGACGCACAGGGAATCGATGCCGGACGGCATATGTTCAAAGCTGACATTGTATTTTTCGAGTACCGAAAGGATTTTACGCCCGAAACCGATCTCGCTGTTCATCATCTCTTTTTCGATGATGAAGATACAAAAGCCCTTCTTGCCGGCGATACCGGTGATGACGTTTTGCAAATCCATGCGGTCGGTGTGCGCCACAATCATGGTACCGGGCGCTTCGGGGTCGTTGGTATTTCGGATGTTGATCGGGATGCCGCTTTCGCGCACCGGGAAGACCGCGTCTTCATGCATGACGGTCGCGCCCATATAAGCCAACTCGCGCAGTTCGCGGTAGGTAATGGTGCTGATGGTGCGCGGGTGGTCGACGATGTGCGGGTCGGCCATTAAAAAGCCGGAGACATCCTTCCAGTTCTCATATAAATCCGCGCCCGCAGCCCTTGCCACGATGGAACCCGTGATATCCGAGCCGCCGCGCGAAAAGGTCTTGATTGTCCCGTCGGGCATAGCCCCGTAAAACCCCGGAATTACAGCGTTGGGGCAGCTTGAAAGCCGCTTCGACAGAACGTTGTTGGTGGTTTTTGAGTCGTAGTTGCCCTTGCCGTCAAATAAGACAACCTCTGCGGCATCGATAAATTCAAAGCCGAGAAATTCCGCCATCACCAGTCCGGACAGATATTCGCCGCGACTTGCGACATAACACTCGGGGTGCTTGATATCGGAAGCAAGTGCTTTTTCGATGTCTCTTCGCGCATTTGAAAGATCGAGCGAGAGCCCGAGCCCCGCGATAATCTCATCATAACGCGTAAAAATCGCATCCAAAACCTTGGCTTGATCAACGTCCTTTTTCAGTAACGACAACAAAAGATCGGTCACCTTGATGTCAGCTCCAAAGCGTTTGCCCGGAGCGGAGGGGACGATATAGCGGCGGTCGGGATTTTGCGCAATGATCTGCGCCGCCTTTTTAAACTGTTCGGCATCGGCCAGTGAAGTGCCGCCGAATTTTGCCACACGGATATGTCTTTCCTGCATGTATGCCCTACCCCATTGTCAAATTGCGGCTTCAATCTTCTGCCGCGGTTATCATTAAAAACTTTCATCCTGAGCGGAGTGCTTAGGCGCGCAGTCGAAGGATCTTGTCAGCACCTTGCCGCTGTTTCCGCCGTAAGTATCATTACATTATATTCGAACTTTTAGTCAAAGTGCCCCGATAAAGTTGAAAGCGCATACTGTCAACCGGATTCAAAGACGCGTTTAAAACGCTAAAAACCAATCAAGACCAATCCTGCACCGGGCATGTCACTTTTAACTTTACGTTTTACACTTTACACTTGCTGAATCTTTTTTCTTTCTCAAAGAAGCTCCGCCGAGGCCTTGTCGAGATATAAAATCCAATCGGCTTTTTGTTTGAGCAGCGTAGCCGGAACCATCGGGGACAATTCGCCGTAGACGGTGTTTTTTACAGCGGTTGCCTTGACTTTATGCGGCACGATCGAGATGATGCGTTCGCTTTTCATAATCTGTTTCGGGGTCATGGTGATGGCCTGCGTGGGGACATCGTCGATGGTGGCAAACCAGCCCTCTCCGACCTGCTGACGTTTACAGGCATCGTCGAGGTTGACCACGATATAGGCCTCGTCGTTGTCGAAATCGGCGGGCGGATCGTTAAAAGCGATGTGTCCGTTTTCACCGATGCCGATCACGCCCAGATCGATGGGCGCGCTGCGCAGCTCTTTGGTCAACGCGGCGATATTGGCTTTGACATCGCCTTCGCCGCTGACAAAGTGCGCGGCTTTTAAGGGTATCTGACTGACAAACCGCTCGGTCAGGTATTTTCGAAAACTGGCAATATGGGTGATCGGCAGACCGACATATTCGTCAAGGTGGAACATCTCCACCTTTGTCCAGTCAACCGGTTGTTTAATCAGGTTTTCAAACATCTGAAACTGGGATGCGCCCGTCGAGAGCAGAATACGCGCTGTTCCCTTGGCGGCGATGGCCGCGTTAATCACTTTTGCCGCCTCTTCGGCTGCAATTTTTCCGAGTTGTTCGGGTGTGTCGCTGACTGAGATTTTCATAGTTTTTATGACCCTTTCGTCAGGGAGCTTGAAGATTCATTCAAACTGATCCCTAAAAAATGAAATACGCAAGGAATTATAACACACTATCCGCCGCTTGACAATAAAAATTCAAGCATAGGCATTTGATAATCTCAAACGAAATCGGCACAATCCGTCATAACTTGACAAAATGGTAAATTTGTACTAATATAAATCGACTTGTAAACGGCGTTTAAGTTATCAAAATAACATCTTTACAGATGACTAAACCGCTGTTATCCCCGACCGCAAAGGAGATGAGACACCGGTGACCGCTAACAAAATTTTAAAGCAATACTTTGGCTATGACGAGTTCCGCGAGGGGCAAGCCGAGGTGATCGGTGCGATTATGCAAGGCAGAGACGCTTTGGGCGTGATGCCCACGGGCGCGGGAAAATCGTTGTGTTATCAAGTCCCCGCAATGCTCCTGCCGGGCGTCACTTTGGTGATCTCCCCGCTCATTTCCCTGATGCGCGATCAAGTTCAAGCCCTTGCGGCAAACGGAATTCCGGCTGCATTTATCAACAGTTCACTAAATGAAATCCAACTGAATCGGGCGATGAATAACGCCCGCAGCGGACAATACAAAATCATCTATATCGCACCCGAACGGCTGCTTACACCGTCTATAACCGAGCTTACAACGGCGCTGCAAATTTCCCTGGTCGCCGTGGACGAGGCACACTGCATTTCGCAGTGGGGACAGGACTTCCGTCCCAGTTATTTAGACATTCCGAAATTCGTGGCAGGGCTGCCGAAGCGTCCCGTATTGGCGGCATTCACGGCGACAGCAACACCACGGGTGCAAGAAGATATTTTGACAACGATGGAATTGCAAAACCCGCTGACACTGGTGACCGGGTTTGACCGTCCCAATCTGTATTTTGAAGTCAAGCAACCTGATAACAAGTACGCAGCGCTGGTGCAATATTTAAAAGACCATGACGGCTGCGGCATTATTTATTGCTCCACCCGCAAAGAAGCGGAGAGCGTGACCGAGCGTCTGCAAGCCGACGGATTCTCGGCGGCACGGTATCACGCGGGGCTATCGGAAACTGAGCGCAGCCGATCCCAGGACGATTTTCTCTATGACCGCGTAAAGATCATCGTGGCGACAAACGCTTTCGGAATGGGTATTGATAAATCCGATGTGCGCTTTGTCATCCACTACAACATCCCCCAGAATGTGGAGAGTTATTATCAGGAGGCGGGCCGCGCGGGACGTGACGGACTGCCCTCCGACTGCATTTTATTTTATGCCCGCAAAGATATCATCACCGCGCTGTATTTGATCGGCAAAAGCGAAAACCCCAACGAGATTGCCCGCAACAAGCAGTTATTCAACCAAATGGAGCGGTATTGCGAAACAGACGGATGTCTGCGGCGGTATATCCTCAGCTATTTCGGGGAGACAGAGCCGGAGGACTGCGGCAATTGCGGCAACTGCATCGGCCATTATGACGAGACCGATGTGACGGTGGATGCCCAAAAAGTCCTCTCCCACATCCTGCGGCTGAACAAGGCGGGAAAGCGGCTTATGTTCACCCATACCGCCGAGATCATTCTCGGCAAGTCTGATGACTTTACCGATTTATCCACTTATGGCATCATGAAGGGCGCAACCCGCCGCTATATCCGGCATTTGATTAACCGGCTTACCGCGCTGGGATATGTTTTGGATGACGGTTATCTCAGTACCACGCCGAAGGCAAACGAAGTTTTATTCGGCGGTGTGACGGTCACCGTTCGCGGTGACAAACATGAGCCCTCGGCAAAGAAAACAAAAGAGAGAAAGCAAGCGGAAAATCCGAGATTCGCACTGTCCGAAGAACTGCTAATTAAACTCAAGGAACTGCGTTTAGATATTGCACATGAAGGTAAGGTTCCGGCATTTGTCGTCTTTTCCGATGCCACGCTTGTAGATATGTGTCAAAAACATCCGAGAACCGAGGAAGAGCTGCTTACTGTCAGCGGTGTGGGGCGCGTGAAACTGGAGCGGTACGGCGCACGGTTTTTGCAGTTGCTATCGGAATACAAACCGACTGTCGAACCGGATGATCTGCCTGAGCTCACACCGGAACTGATTGAGGAGCAAATTGAGTTTGACCGAAACCCACTGCAAATCTCCCGTGTGGCGGATAATATCAACGCGGTTTTAATTCGCTACGGGAAAACGAAAATAAGCGGTCTGTCATTGAATAAATTATTGATAGATGCGGGTTATCTTGAATCCGCCGACGGCATAAAGCTGCCCACAGTCGGCGGGCTTGCGCTCGGTATCACCACCGTTGAGCGGCACTCCGATCGAGGGAATTATATTCAATGTCTGTTCGGAGCGGATGCACAACGGCTTTGCGCGGAACTCGCTTTAAATCAAGTTTTTGATACATATAGTGAAGCCACTTGAAAAGCAAGGTGAGGATCATTTTAAAGGTAAGTGGCTTCACATTAGGTAAAACCACTTTAGTTTTAATTTTGCCTTGAGTTTAAAATGGTTTTACTATAGTGCGTGATTAGCGGAATCATACCGCAGGTGCACCCTCAAAATGCCGAAACAGTTCTTTATAACACAAAAACCCCCGCTCCGAATGAAATTCGTTCGGAGCGGGGGTTCATTGATTCAGATTATTACCGGATATGTCACTTTACACTGTAAACTGTCAACTCTTAACTTCTATTCCACGTCTTGCAGTGCATCGTAGCCCTCTTCGCCGGTGCGCACCTTGACCACGTTTTCGACATCATAAACAAAAATCTTGCCGTCCCCGATGTTGCCGGTGTAAAGCACCTTTTTGGCGGTATCAATGACCGTACGAACAGGAACTTTGCTGATGACGATTTCGACCTTGACCTTGGGCAGCAGATGCGTCTCGATCTTGGCGCCGCGGTAAAATTCCAGATGGCCGCCCTGTGCGCCGTAACCGAGCACGTTGGAGACCGTCATGCCGGTGATGCCGATTTGATCCATCGCCTCTTTGAGCTGTTCAAACCTGCTCTGTTTGGTGATGATTTCGACCTTGGTAAATTTGACGCCGTCCGAGCTCTTTTCTGCGCTCTTTTTCACTTGAATCGGAAGCGCCTGTTCGACCGGTACCGCGCCCGTGACAACTGTTTTTACGCCTTCGAGCGAACCGGCGGTCTCATTATAGTCGACGGTGACAAAGTCGGGATAGGCGTGGTTGCCGTGTTCGCCGACGTCAAGCCCCTCGATCTCTTCCTGCGGCTTCACGCGAATGCCGATGGTCACTTTGATTAACAGCCAGATACCGACGGATGCCGCAAATACGAATGCGCCGACCGCAAGCACCCCGAGCGCCTGTTTGCCGAGCAGATCAAATCCGCCGCCGAAGAACAGACCGTTTTGTGTGGCAAGACCCACGCCCGCTTCGGAGAACAGACCGACAAACAACGTGCCGAGCACGCCGTGCACCAAGTGCACCGAGAGCGCGCCGACCGGATCGTCGAGCTTTATGCGGTCAAAGAACAGAACCGAGAGCACCACAAGAACACCCGCAATCGCTCCGATGATGATGGAGCTGGTGACGCTGACATAGGCGCAGCAGGGTGTGATGGCGACAAGTCCCGCCAACAAGCCGTTGATGGACATGCCCAGATCGGGTTTGCCGATGATGATCCAAGAAGCCGCCGTCGCCGTTAAAACTGCGATGATACCGGCGGTGTTGGTGGTCACGACGATATGCGAAATGGACATGGGATCCGCCGCCATGGTGGAACCGGGGTTAAATCCGAACCAGCCGAGCCACAGTACAAATGCACCGATGGTGGCCAAACTCATGTTGTGACCCGGAATGGCATTGATTTTTCCGTCTTTGCCGTATTTTCCGATACGCGGTCCGAGCAATATCACGCCCGCAAGCGCCGCCCAACCGCCGACCGAGTGTACCACCGAACCGCCCGCAAAGTCGAGCATGCCGAGCTTTTGCAAAAATCCGCCGCCCCAAATCCAGTGGCCGACGATCGGATAGACGAACATGGTCAAAAACAACGAGAAAATGATAAAGGATATGTACTTGACACGTTCTGCCACAGCGCCCGAGACAATGGTCGCAGCCGTTCCGCAGAACACCAATTGGAAGAAAAATTTTGCCCACAGCGGAATGCCGGTCCAGGCGATCGAAGAATAAACACCCTGATAGGCATCCCCG
>CAZTDA010000098.1:0-6952 GCA_964612155.1 uncultured Eubacteriales bacterium
TAAAGTTAGTGAGAAGCTGGTTAGATTTTTTTGGAGTTTTGGTGTGCGCGAAGTTTTAAAATGAAAATGGCTTAATAATAAAAAGATATATTAATAACAAAGGATTTGTACATGAAATTATTTGAAAATCAACAAGCGCCAGAAAACGAACAAATAGAAGCTAATGAAATAAAGGAATTCAACAAGTCTATACAATTCGGCGAAAAATCGTTGCTGCTATTTGCGACATTTGGAGCAATTTATCAGTTAATCAATGGGTACAACACATTTTATTTTAAAAGAGTCGGCGGCGAGTTGAAAGGCATTTACCATGAAAGTTTGATAACTGATTTTTCTGACGAAAGCAAATTTTCAACAGATAAAAGAGATTTTACTATTATTAAAAATGATATTACTAAAATATCACTCAATCAAAGACACAGCGTTAATTGCCCTTTTACCCAAAGTGGGAGAATAATAATAAGATGTAATACCAAGAAGTGGCGCTTTGTAATCATGAATGAGATAAATATTGAGCAGATAAAAAAGTTTTTTAATTATGCTGTAAGTACTGAGATAAAGATGCCTGCAAAATTAAAAGAACAACGTGAAGAAGTGGTTAATGATAGTGACGCAAAAAAGCTTCCAATGCTAAAGAATGTTGAAAAATTACTGTCATTTGTTTCGTGGGCTGCCGCTGCAATATTTTGGTTTGCAGTACCTTGGCTTCCGAGTATTTCTTATTCAGTGCTGTCAATTATTTGTATTGTAATACCGATTATCGCTTTAATAATATATTTTAAGTACAATGGTGTAGTTTCGATTTCAGACGCAAAACGGGGTAAAAATTACTACCAAAAACGTGTTTTGGTTTTTACACCGTTGTTCATCCCTACGCTTATTTTAGCACTTAGAGCAATGCTGGATTTCAATATCGTTGATTATAAAATGTTGTTGATATTAAGCATATCTTTTGCAGCGGTAATCATAATAGCGTTTTTTGTATTTACCAAGGAATACAAAGTACGTAAGTCAGCAATTGCCGTAATTGTGTTTTTTGCTCTTATTTATGCTTCGTCTTTTTGTATGCACATAAATAAACTGAAATACGAAAAACCAACCAATATATCGGCGTATGTTTACGACAAACAAGTACATAAGGGTTCAAAGTCTCCTACAACCTACCATTTAAATGTAACACTATCAAACGGAAAAGAAATGGATTTACATGTTGCAAAGCAAGTTTATGATAGCATAAGCAAAGGTGCAACAATTATCGTGGCTGAGAGCAAAGGGCTGCTCGGCATAACTATCGCGGATGTGGTTGAATAAGGATTATACGCAGCGTGGTTATAAATACTCCGTGCTTCTCTCACAGTGCGAGTTGTTTTATGAGGACGGCCAAGGCGGGCCGTGCCCGTAACGCCCCTATATTGATGCGGAGCGACGGGGGCGTCGCTCCCTACATAATATCGCATAACGCTACATCAATGCAGATGTTTTTCGCTGGCTAAAAGCCCGCCGGGTCGCAAATCCGTACGACGGAGACAAGGATGCCGACCCCTACAGTCGATTCAAAACCAAAATATCCCCTCACGAAATATATAAAATCGGCATTTTGCTCAGGTGCTGTGACAGCTTCTCTCTCAAAAACAGCTCGGCTTCGGCGCGGGCGGGGGTGCGGTAACAGTATTTGCCGCGGCCTCGGCCTGTCATGATGTCGCGGTCTAAAAGTTGAATTGCATTCGGGAACGCGTCGGTGTTGATGGCGTTTTGAACGTAGCTGTAGGTCATTAAGATAATCTCGATAAACGCCGTGCTTTTAACCTTTTCGCTGAGCTCGTCCGCCAGCTGCTCGATCAATACGCCGTAAAGCTCCTTCCAATTCGACAGCAAAATTACGGGCGCGATCAGCAGGCCGACCGGATATCCGGCCTCGGCGACGTCGTTGAGCGCTTGAATGCGCTTGTGCAGCGGCGAAGTGCCGAACTCGACGCGGGTGATGATGTCCTGCGGGTTCACGCTCATGCGGAAAATCACCTTGCCCCTGTGGTCGAGATCGAGCAGCGGTTTGACCATATCGAACTTGGTCGGAAACGTCAGTTTCCCCCGCCCTTCCCGCGCAAAACGATTGATGACAAACGGCAGATTATCGGTGATGATGTTTTCGAGTATCAAATCGCTGTTGCTGCCGATTTCAAAGGTCTGCGGACGCTCAGCGGCGGCATCGGTTTTGAGCAGTTTGTCCATCATCTGCTCGCGGTTGACGAACAGTCGCAGATAGGCGCATTTGTTGTAATTGCAGACCAGATAGCAATAAAGGCACATGGCGCGGCAGCCCGAAGAGGTGAACGGAACAAGCCAGTCGGAGACCTTCTGGTTCGGCACATAGTTGTGAGTTTTACGCACGCCGATGACGAGATGGTTTTTTAACTTCGCAAACTCCCGGTTTTGCGAGGAGGACAGCTCCGGGATTCGGTTGTGGCTTTCTATTTCTACCCACGGTAGGCCGGCATATTTTTGTTTTAGTTTTTGCCCGAGTTCGTAATTGAGCGTGTCCCGCTCGTAATAGACCTTATCAAAATTCATCTCCATGCGCGATACCCCTTTTGTTACTTGGATTCTGCCCTTTGGCACACCTGTATTATTTGCGCTTTTTTCCGAATTTTAACCGGAATAAGCGTAGTGTTAACGTTAAATAATATCAAAAAGGGGGAATTTTTTATGCCAAATATCAAATTCGGCGTTACCGCAAACAGCGTAAGCAATACAAAAACAGTCGTTACCACAAGGGGCTTTACCATGACCATCGATGAGCCGGAAAACTTAGGCGGCACGAACACGGGAGCAAACCCCGTGGAGTACCTGCTGGCGGCACTTTCCGGCTGCTTGAATGTGGTCGGGCATTTGGTTGCCGGTGAGATGGGATTTCAACTGAACGGTTTGGATTTCGTCATGGAAGGGGATTTGGATCCCGCAAAATTTTCAGGTCAATCCCCGAACGGTCGTGCCGGATATAACGATATCAGGGTGACGATAAAACCAAAAACGAATGCGAATCAAGAGACCTTGGACAAATGGCTCAAGACGGTTGAAAGCAGATGCCCGGTCAGCGATAACATTTCAAATCCCACGCCTTTGCACCTGATGCTGGGTTAATATTGATATCTTTTTCTATAATATACTGCGGTTTGCGCTGTTGCGTAAACCGCAGTATTTTGATATCAAACCATAATGATTCATACGCGAACAATTTTATATGTTCCAATTTGTTATGCTTGCATATACTGTTGACGGAAAGCGGTAATACGCAATTTCCGTGGCGATTGTGGCTGTTTGAAAGGATCTCTATGAATTTCAAAAATATCGACAGCTCCATGGGCTGCCCTAAGCCCTCTAAGCCCTGCACAACGTTCCGTTGTCACAAAATCGGCAAAGATTACGGTCCTTGCCCCTTTGTTTTTAATATTACGGAAGCAACTTTGAACAACCCGTTCTTTCGAAGAACTGTTTGGACGGGAAGTCATCTGCAGCTCACCTTGATGTGCATCCCGCCGTCCGGAGAAATCGGTTTGGAAATGCATCCCAATCTCGATCAATTCCTGCGCTTGGAACAAGGCTGTGGAAAAGTTTTAATGGGTTGCAACCAATATAATCTCTACTTCCAGCAGGAAGTGGCGGATAACTATGCAATATTCATCCCCGCCGGAACCTGGCATAACCTGATCAACACCGGCGAGGAGCCGATTAAATTATATTCTATTTATGCACCTCCTCAGCATCCCGCAGGAACCATCCACTGCACAAAAGCGGATTCAGACGCCGCCGAGTAAAATATAAACTTCTAAAAATAAAAATAACAGTCATAACTGCCAGAGACCTGTCACCGTTTGGCGACAGGTCTTTTTATACCATTCGGCAGACCTTGTTTGCCGGTACCCCTGCTGCAACGCGGATGAAATGATTTAAAAACCGCATTTTTTAAAGTTTTCTCCCGTAACATTATCGTGTGCGGATTTTTCGGGTTCTATGTTGCGTGAATAAAAAACCTGCGAAAATAATTGCATTTGCATGCAAATGCACCGATTGCATTTGCTTGCAAAAAAGTATATAATTTTTACCATCGAGGTCAAATAATGGATTTTAATACGGCGATAAAGCGAGGAGGAAAAGCATGATTCTTACAAAAGAGCAATCGGCGCTGCTCGACGGTGAAAAAGGCGAAACCATGGCCAAGGTCATGAAGACCTTAGTGATGTACGGAGAGGCCTTCGACGCCGAAAAAATGGTTCCGATCACAAGCGAATTCGGACATACCGTCATCAGCTTCGGCATCGGTGTTATGACACCTGTTTATGAGCTGTATGAAAAGCTTTTAGCAGACAACATCGTCAGCAAACAGAAGTTTTCCGCAGACCCGAGGCCGCTCGACAAAAACGTGCCGTCATCATTTTTGCAAAACCTCGTGTTTAAACTGATGTACAGCCAGCAGGACCGTTATGAGGAGCAGTTGAAAAAATTCGGCATCATGGGCGACGACGCCTACACCTGCGCCTGCTATCTGCCGGAAGTCGGAAACGTCCCGAAGCGCGGCGACGTTCTCTCTTGGGCCGAATCCTCCGCCGTCGTCTACGCGAACAGCGTGCTCGGCGCGCGGTGCAACCGCAATTCCGGCATCATCGAGATCATGGGCTCGGTCGCCGGATTCGTCCCGGAGTTCGGATTTTTGACCGACGAAGGGCGCAAGGCGGACTGGGTCATTGAAATTCGCACCGAAAAAAAGCCCGAAGCCCAGCTTCTGGGTTCAGCCATCGGCATGAAGGTACTTGAAAAGGTGCCGTATATCAAAGGGCTCGACAAATGGATCGGTTCGGAGCTGAACGAAACTGTCTGCGCTTATTTAAAGGACTTCGGCGCGGCGACCGCGTCCAACGGTTCCGTGGGTCTTTATCATATTGACCGTCTGACGCCGGAGGCCGTGGATTACGGCGAACAGCTCATCCGCGAGGGTGCGCCTGTTTACATCATTGACGATGCGGAACTGGAACGGGTGAAAAACAGTTATCCGTGCATCTGGAAAAACCCCGACGCCAAACCCAAACTCTGCTTTATGGGCTGCCCGCATATGACGATGCAACAACTTAAGGACTGGACGGTACATATCGAAGAGGGGTTGAAAACAGCGGGAAATAAGCGGGTGATGATTAAAACCGTATTCACTTCCGCGCCCGGTGTCATCCGAGCATTCAAAGAGACCGAATATGCGGCGCGGCTGGAGGCGACGGGGGTCATTCTCAGCTACATCTGCCCGCTGATGTATATGAACAATCCGCTCTCAAAGAAAATGCCCGTTATCACCTCGTCCAACAAGCTGCGCACCTATACCAGCGCAAGATTTTATACAGATGATGAGATTTTGAAGATGATCACGAAGGGGGTCGATTAGTATGGCAAAGACATTTAAGGGGCGCGTGATTACCCCCGGCGCGGCAAAAGCCGAAGCGCTGGTCTCGCACGGCGGATTCAATACGCTTGCGAGCTTTCAAATGGCGCTGATGTTCCATGACAAAGACGTCAAGTGCGGCGACCAAAATAATAGTGACCTTTATAAAAAACCGATGATCGGCAAAGCCCTCTGTCTGCCCGAGACGATCGGCTCCACCACCGGCGGCATGGTACTTTACGCGGCTTGTGCGCTCGGCAAGCAGCCGGCCTGTATGCTTTTTTCCAAACCGATCGACTCGCTTGCGGCGTCCGGCGCGATTCTCGCGGCAAACTGGACGGAAAACCAAATGCCCGTGATCGACGGTCTGGGTGAAGAATTTCTCGGTTTCGTCAAAGATGGGATGAGCATTACCGTTGCCAACGACGGCAGCGTTACCGTTGAATAAATAATTTTGAGGTGCGGATATGAAAAAAGAGTATGAAGCGCTGTTTACGCCGTGGAAAATCGGCAAGCTTGAAATTAAAAACCGAATCGTCATGTGTTCCATGGGCGGAACCTCCATTTTCGGGTGGATGGAACCCAATCATTTTGATAAGGAAGCGGCAAACTTTTTGCTGGAGCGTGCAAAAAACAACGTCGGGTTGATTTTGCCCGGCATTGCACCGATCCGCGACACCATGGGCGGCAAATGGCTTTATCAAAATAAGGCCAAGTTCAAGCAGCTGAAAGAATATATGGACGAATTCCACAAGACCGGTGCGAAATTGTTTATCCAAATCACCGCCGGGATGGGGCGCGTGATGGCAGTCAACGACCTCATGGTCAAGATGATCAAAAACAAGGCCTTCGGCGCAATAGGCAAGCCGCTTTTCAATATGGATTATCTTTGCGCAAGCGCCTCCGCGACCCCGAACCGCTGGGCGGACGACGTGTATTCCCGCCCGCTCACTGTCGAAGAAATTCAAGAGATGATCGAGGCGTTCGCCAAGACGGCGAAGCTGTGCATGGAGGCCGGGGTGGACGGTGTCGAAATCCACGCCGTTCATGAGGGCTATCTGCTCGACCAGTTCGCGACGAAATACACGAACCAGAGAACCGACGAATACGGCGGTGCTTTTGAAAATCGGTACCGTTTTCCGGCGGAGATCGTCAAGGCGATCAAGAAAACCTGCGGCAACGACTTCCCCGTTTCGCTGCGTTATTCGGTCGTGTCCAAGACAAAGGGCTTCCGGCAGGGTGCGGTACCCGATGAGGATTATACGGAAGTCGGGCGCGACATGGAGGAGTCCGAAAAAGCGGCAAAATTCCTTCAAGACGCCGGATACGATATGCTGAACTGTGACAACGGCACTTATGACGCGTGGTATTGGGCACATCCTCCGGCGTACATGCCCGAAAACTGCAACCTCGCCGATGTCAGCCACATCAAGAAGTTTGTGTCGATCCCGGTGGTTTGCGCGGGCAAGATGACCCCGAATACCGCCGCCGAGGCCATCCGCGCAGGGGAAATCGATGCGATGGGCGCGG
>CAZTDA010000099.1:0-6927 GCA_964612155.1 uncultured Eubacteriales bacterium
GAGGATAAATGGAAAGTGGCTTCACATTAGGTGAAGCCACTTGAAAACCAAAGCGAGGATAAACGGAAAGTGGTTTTACTATAAATAAATCCAAAGAGGTATCTCATTCGTAAAGCTTTATAACCATAAGTATTTTTAGTGTGTTTTATTCCACTCCCGCTTTTGGCAGGAGTGGAATTTATTTTTACGCGTTCGCCATTTGTTTGAGCTGCTGCCGTTCTTTTAAAAATCCGGCCCAAGGGTCGGGTCTTTCAAGCCGCGATAGGGCTTCGGTTATGCCGATGCCGTCCGGTGCAACCGTGTCCAGCTCGTCCCAACCGATGGGCATCGAGACCCGCGCCCCTTTGCGTGCCCGCAGCGAATACGGCGCTACGCTGGTCGCACCTCTGCCGTTGCGCATCCAGTCGATAAAAATCTTGCCCGTCCGTCGGTTTTTGCGCACATTGCTCGTGTACTTATCCGGCCATTTCTGCTCCATCACCTCGACCACGCGCCTTGCAAAATCGTAAAACCCGTCCCACGAGACCGACGGCGTCAACGGCACGACCACATGATATCCCTTGCCGCCGCTGGTTTTGAGATAGGTATTTAACCCGAGCTGCGAGAGCAGTTCGCGCACATCCCGAACCCCTTGTCGTACCGTCGCAAGTTCCATGCCCTCGTCGGGGTCGAGGTCAAACACCATCATATCGGGCTGCTCCATCGTCTCGGCGCGGCTGCCCCAGGTGTGAAACTCCAGCGTCCCCATCTGCGCCTCATAGAGCAGCCCCGTTTTGTCGGCGATATAAAAATATTCCTCTTCGCCGCCGTCGCTTGTTTTGACCTGCACCGGGACAATCCCCTTGCTGTCCGCACCCGGGTGTTTTTTATAAAAACAGGTCTGCTGGATCCCCTTGGGACAGCGCACAATGCTCAAAATCCGGTTCGATACATACGGCAGCATGCGCGCCGAGACCCGATCGTAATAACGGATCACATCCTCTTTGGAAGTAATCGGGTCCTCGAAAATAATCTTATCGGGATGGGTAACTTTTACCCCCGAAATCATGATCTCGCCTTTCGTCAATGTTTCCATGTGTTCCTCCGTCTCGTCGGGCAGTTCTTCTTCGCTGTCGATGTCCGCCGTCTCCCTGTGGATTTCTTTGGGGTTCTTGTCCGACCGCAGTCCTTTAAAACTCGCCTGTCGCAGCAGATTATCCGATGTCCATTCGGCGAATTTGATCTCGGCGATCAGGTCGGGTTCAAGCCAGTAAACGAACTCCTCCGACTTGATTTTCGGCACATTCACAAACATCGGGTCGTCGCGCACCAGCGTCTTGAATTGGTCTTCAAAACGCCGCGATTCCGCTTCGGAGAGCCCCGTTCCGGCGCGCCCGCAATAGATCAGCTTCCCGCCCTCGTAAACACCGAGCAGCAGCGAACTGATCCCGTTCGTCCGCTTGTCGGTGCGGATATAACCGCCGATCACAAATTCCTGCCGCCGCTCGCATTTGATCTTGACCCAGTCGCCGCTTCGGGTGCCGGAATAGACCGAATCGGCCTTCTTGCCGACAATCCCCTCCATGCCCGCTTTGCACGCCGCGGCAAAGCCCGTTTCTCCCCCGTCTTTGACATGCCTGCTGTAATGCAGATTGTTCGGTGCGTCTTTCATCAGTGCCTCCAGCTTATCTTTCCGCTCGATCAGCGGGTTGTTTCTCAAGTCAATGCCGTCCAACGCGAGCAGATCAAAGACGATGTAGGTCAGCGACTTTCCGGCGGGGCTTCGGATATAATTTTGCAGCGCTTGAAAATCAGTCTTGCCCGCCGCGTCCAGCACGACCATCTCCCCATCAAGCACCATCGCCCTTCCCGCCGCAAGGTCGGCAAGCGAGGGCACGACACTTTTAAACTTGTCGGAATAATCCTTGCCGTTGCGCGTCATCAACCGCACGGTGTTGCCCTCGATAAATGAGACAATGCGGTAGCCGTCGTACTTCAGTTCAAACAGCCAATCGTCACCCGACGGAATTTTATCCGTGAGTTTCGCAAGCTGCACGTCGAGCAGGTCAAAAGGGTTTTTGTCATTTTTCTCATTCTGCCCGGTCTCGATCTCCTGTACAGTGCGCCCGGTTCGAACGCTTGTGACAAACTCCGAAATCCCGTCGCCCTCTTGGGTGTATTCGTCCTTTTCCTTGATCAACAGCCAGTTGTCCCCGGCTTCGTCCTCTTTGTTTTTCAACCGGACGAGCGCCCAGCCGCCTTTTAAGCGCCGTCCCTTCAAGTTGAATTTGAGCGACCCTTTTTCAAGCCCCTCGTCAATGTCGCCCCAGGGCTCCCAAATGCCCTCGTCCCAGAGTAAGACCGTGCCTCCGCCGTATTCGCCTTTCGGAATGGTGCCCTCGAAGTTTTTATAATCGAGCGGGTGATCCTCCACCTTGACGGCAAGACGCTTATCCCGCGTGTCAAACGACGGGCCTTTCGGCAGCGCCCAACTTAATAAAACACCGTTGTGTTCAAGCCGCAGGTCATAGTGATCCCGACTCGCCAGATGGTGTTGAATCGCAAATGAAAGTTGCCGATTCAACACCGCCGTACCGCCCTCCGGCTCTCCGGTACGCTCGAAATTGCGCTTTTGTCTGTAAACATCAAGTCCTGCCATAGTTACGCCGGTTCCTTTTCTTTTTGCGCCTTTTCGACGCTCTGTTTCAGCGCCTCCATCAGGTCAATCACCTTGACGGTGTTGTCGGCTTCGGCCGCGACGACTTCTTTGCCCGAGATTTTGGTCTCGATCAGCGCGCGCAGCTTGGTCTGGTATTCATCCTGGTATTTCGAGGGGTCAAACGGTGTGTCCATCGAATTGATTAACAGTTTCGCCATGTTCAGTTCCGGCTCGTTGACCTCGGTTTTCTTATATTGCTTTTGCAGTTCCTTGATCTCGTCGGCATAAAACATCGTTGAAATGAGCATCCCCTCCTCGCGTGCGATAATCGCCATCAACGTGTCTTTGGTGCCCATCACGGTCTTGCCGATGGCGATTTTTTGTTCCGCCATCAGCGCCGAACGCAGCAGCTCGAACGCCTTTTCTCCGCCCGCCTCGGGCGCGGCCTGATAGGTCTTGTCGTAATAGACCGGGGAAATCTGATCGAGCTGCGCAAAATGCAGAATCTGAATCGACCGCTCTTTTTCGGTCTTGATCTTTTCGATCTCCTCGTCGGTCACGACGACATATTTGTCCTTGTCGTATTCAAAACCCTTCACAATGTCCTCGGTGGCCAGTTCTTTTCCGCAGTGCGCACAGGTCTTTTTATACCGGATGCGGCTGTTGTCGTCTTTATGCAGCTGGTTAAAATGGATGTCGTTATCCTGCGTCGCCGTGAACATCGCAATCGGAATTGCGACCATGCCGAATGTGATAACCGATTTGTGTGAAATCAAATAAAACACCTCCGAATTTTAGTGTTTCCGATTTAGCAGTAAAGTTTCAAACATTAATTTCCATAAAATCGTCGTTTCGGCCTTATCGTTCCCGACAAATCGCTAAAAATCAAAACTCCCCGGAGAATCAACTTCTCGGGGAGTTTTAAAAACCGGAACGGGATAGCCGGATCAGATCAGCGCTTCAACCGATGTCGGCTTAAAGATCAGCTGTTTCTCGGTCGCCGTCGCGGTTCCGGACAGACGATAGCCCTTCGGCCCGCCGTCTTTTGTGGCCGCCACCGCCCACAGCTTCGGATTTTTGGCGAGGTTTGCCTGCGTCTGTTCCATCTTATAAATTCCGAATGTGACCGTGTCGCCTGTGACAGCCCCTTTGCCCACGATAATCGGATGCGGCGTGCCGTCCGCGCCCGCTGTGACCAGCGAAATAAACGCCGAGCCCTCGATGACCGCCTTGATTTCTTCATTGATAATCATCTGTTCCATCTCCTAAGTTAAATCTGCAATAGCAATTTACTTTGTTTTTGCTATCTGGTATAATAATAGCACCGCATATTCCCGCGTCAAGTACGCAGAATTTTTGAAACAGGTGAGAAAAAGATGACTACCTCCGAAAACGCGGACTGCGCCGTCTGCAAAAAGAACGGCTGTCCCTGCATGACCGCCTGCCCGCTCTCGAACGCGCTCGACTTGATCGGCGGCAAGTGGAAAATCCCGATTTTGTGTGCGCTCTCCAAAGACGGCACGACCCGCTATAACGAGTTAAAACGCAAAATCAGGGGGATCACCAATACGATGCTCGCAAGTTCGCTCAAAGAACTCGAGGAAAACGGCCTGATCACCCGCAAACAATATCTCGAAATGCCGGTTCGGGTCGAATACACGATTGCCGACCGCTGCCGAGACCTGATGCCGATTTTAGGGCAGCTTGCCCAATGGGGCATCGGATTGAAGAATTAAAAAATTCGAAATACCTCTTGACATATTCCTTATTATTACCTATAATGCACTTATAGGTCATTTTAAGGAGTGTTATTAATGTCTGAAACCTATTACACCGTTGAAAAAATCGCCGAGATGCTCTCGATCCACCCCAAGACCATCCAGCGCTATATCCGCGAGGGCAAGCTGCGAGCCAATAAAGTCGGCAAGAGCTGGCGCATTTCCGGCCACGATTTGAGCGTCTTTATGGAACAAAACCGCCCGAACGAAGTAAAAGCGGAGCCGAAGATCCGCGCCGAAGTGTCAGTGGTCGTTGATATAAATATTTTCGAGTCCGAGGAAGCCACCCGCATTTCCAATCTGTTAAACGGAGCGGTGAATTCCAAGCCGCCGGAATACGGGCGCTGCTCCATGCACACCCAATATATCCCCGAGCAAAACAAACTCCGCATTTCTCTGTGGAGCGGCATTGAATTCGCCGAAGCCGTCCTCGCCTCAATCGCCGAACTGACCCGCAACGCCGAGTAAAGGAGTGGTCATCATGTCAACTGTCAGTGTCTTCAAATCCGAGGAGAGTAAAAACGCCATCCGCACCCGTTATAACCAAATTTTATCCGCGTTCCCGTTCGGGCAGCGGGTTGTCGACACGCCGTTTGCAAAAACCTTTCTGCTCGAATTCGGAAATCCCCAAAACCCGCCCTTGATTCTTTTACACGGATCCTGCAGCAACAGCGCGTTTTGGTTTAGCGAGATGATGGCGTTGTCCGCTCAATTTCATGTCCTTGCCGTCGACATCCCGGGTGAGGCCGGAAACAGCGAAGAAAACCGCTTTGACCTGCACTTAAACGAATACGCCGACTGGCTGAAAGCGGTTTTTGACGCGCTCTCGATCCAACAGGCGGTCGTGATGGGTAATTCTCTGGGCAGTTGGATGGCTCTTAAATTCGCGGTCAACTTTCCGGACTGTGTCAAAAAATTGATCCTCATCGCCCCATCCGGACTGTCCGAACAAAACGTCACCATGCTCGATATGGCGAAACAAGCCGCCGAGAAGGACGAAACCCTAACGATGGATGCCTCGATTTCAAAGGGAATCGATCTTCCGAAAGAGGTTTTGGAATTTATTAATCTGATTATATCGGGTTATTATCCGATCACGGAAGAACTGCCCGTTTTTACGGACGAACAACTGAAACAACTCACCATGCCGGTTTTATTCATCGCGGGAAAACTCGATGTCATGGTCGACGCCCCCGCCGCCGCAAAACGGCTCGCTACTTTGCTCCACCAAGCCGATATCCGGCTGCTTGAAAACACCGGTCATCTGGTTTTGAACGCACTTGAATATGTACTTCCGTTTTTGTCTGAAAAATAATCCTTAATATTTATGTATTTATGAAACCGGTTTTTCACCGCTCTCCAGCCGTTTGATATCCGTAAGCGACATCTTTACAAAAACCTCAACAATCTCAGGGTCAAAAAACGTTCCTGCGCACTGTTTAATCTCCTCAACGGCGGCTTTGTGGCTGATTTTATGCCGATAGCTCCGGTCATTGGTCATTGCGTCATAAGCGTCGGCGACCGAGATAATCCGAGAAACCGTCGGGATTTTATTCCCTTTCAGCCGGTTGGGATAACCCGTGCCGTCAAAGCGTTCATGATGCGACAGCACACATTCGGCGATATCTTGAAATTCAATGGTGTTTTGTAAAATATCCGCGCCCTTTGCTGAATGCAGCTTCATGATCTCCCATTCGTTTTTATCCAATAACTCCATCTTGTTTAGAATACGTTCGTCAATACCGATTTTTCCGATGTCATGCAAGAACCCCGCAACGCGGACTTTATCGATTGTCTGTTGGTCTAAATCCAATTTTTTCGCAATTGCCTCACTGATTAATCCGACCCGTTCGGAATGATATTTTTCTCGCTCGCTCTTTGCAAATAACGTCTCCATAATCACTTTGACCGCATTACTTCTGGTGCTTTTACTGCTGTAATATTTGCGGTTATACATAAACGCCTCGGCCTCTTTAACCAGCATATCCATGGTATCCATCTGTTTTCTTTGAATACCGTACCCGAAGGAGATGGTCAACGCACTGCTTGTGCCGTTGTTCACTGCCCATTCGAGTTTATTCAGACAGGCACGGAGTTTTTCCTCATCGGTGTTCGAGATCAAAATCGCAAATTCATCTCCGCCCACACGAGCCAGCACATCTCCTTTTTCAAGGCATTGCACCATCTTGTCGGCAACTTCCATCAAAGCATAATCACCTTGCAAATGCCCGAACGAGTCGTTGTACATTTTAAAACCGTTGATGTCGCCCCAGATCACACCGAGCGGATATGCGCCGATGTTATGATAGCGCCTGTTGAATTCCTCGTCGAAAAATCGCCGGTTATAAAGTCCGGTGAGATGATCGTGATAAACCAGATAATCGTTTTGTCTTGTAATGGTCTCTCTTTCGGTCACGTCAAAAACAATGGGGTACAGCACTTTTTGATTCATGTACTCAATCGGGCTGCTGAAAACGTCCACCATCCGGACTTCACCGCTTTTTAACCGGT
>CAZTDA010000100.1:0-6906 GCA_964612155.1 uncultured Eubacteriales bacterium
TGAGTTATCCGTAATAATAAGCCGTTTTCTTGCCGATTGCGGCGTTCATCTTGTCAAGCATGTCGTTGCCGCCGCGTTTGAGCATTTTGGCTTTGTACTCATCCACGAACTGCTGCACCGTTTTATCGGGATTTAAACTGGGGTAACAGATTGCGGCTAAAATACAGCTGTAATATGAGCCCGCAACTTTTTCTGCCGCTGCGTCGAAAGCCGCCGATCGGATCGTTTGAAACTCCGGCGGGATTGCGACAAGCGAGCCGTTTGCCAAAGAATCGCCGAACAGCTTCAAACGCGCTTTGTTTTGGGCGTCGGCGCTGTTGCCGCCGCTTTTGCTATATGAAATATTCGCGTCCGAATAGGGGAAGAGTTCCGAAAGGCCGCCCGCCAGATTCGGTATGCAGGGAGGTACGGTATTGCCCTCGGAGTCCTGCGCCATTTTGACGGTGAGCATGCCTTCGCTGTTCAGGGCGTAATTTTCCGAACCCAGCCAGCAATCGAGATAGTTTTGCTCCGAGCCGAACAGCATATCGATTAAAAGATTTACTGTCTCTTTCGGCTGCGGGGTGTTTACGGTCAGGGCGAAACCGTTGACTTCGGCGGATATGAGCTGCGGGTATTCGGGATTCAGGGTAAGCACTTCGGCGCAGTTTTCATAATCGTAATACGGGACATACTCCGAAGCCAAATTGCCGTAATGAAACAAATCGGTGATTTCCTGCGACGTCATATAATTTATCGCCTTGGCACTATTCAGTTCCCGTATATACTCCAGCGCGCTGACGGCGGCGGGTTTTGTCAGCCAATCCACAAAACAATCCGCCGTCGGATCATAATTGAACGGCGTGTATTCGTCGGTTGCGGGGTAAAGCCCGAAAGCGTTCAGAATATCCGTCACTTCCGACAGATAGGTACTGCTGACGGTGTTTCCGGTTTTCACTCTGTAAGCCGAAGCAAAATCGCGAAACGTTTCGAGATTGGTTACGGTGACTCCGGCTTTTTGAAATGATTGGTCCTGAAAGACACGGGCTTTTTGTACCCCTTGGGTAACAGAAGCCGGAATCGCATAGATATGGCCGTCCACTTCAAAGCGGGATCTGAACTCTTCGGGCAGGGCGTTCCATGTCGGATTATCGGCAAGATAACCCTCCAACGGCATATAAGCGCCGTATAAGATACCGGACTTAAAATTATAAGAAGATGTTTCGACTGAGGCCAGACCGGCAAAGTATTCGATGTCTGTTATCCCTTCGGATGCTAGTCTCGAAGCGTAAATGGGGTCTTCCTTCCCGGTTTCGCTGTAACTCAGGAAGATGTTAAACTCAGTGCCGTATCTTTGCGACATCCCGTCCAGCCATCGCTGTTTGGCTTCTTTGGCATTTGCCGCGCCGGTCGCTTTGAAAAAATCCGGCGCGACGATATTGACGGATTTGGGGTAATTGCCTTTCTGCCCGGCGAGTTCGCTCGGAAATGAGGTGTTAGGCCTTGATGTGCAGCCGGACAGCAATATCAAGCCGCAGATCATCAACGAAATGGTATGTTTCAATGGTTTTTTCATGGTCGTTCCCCTCTTCATATGATGGTAATTTCCGATCCACATTGGATTTATTGTCTATATCATAAATACAGATTATGGTATTTTTGCAGAGGAATGGTGAGTTTTTCCGATCAATTTTGTGTCAATTGTGTGTATATTAAAATGAAAAAGCACCCGATTTTAATCCGGTGCTTTTTTTAAAACGATTCGCTTATTAGATGAACTCTACATTTTCGAGCGCCATGACGACGGGCAGTTTCCAGGCGCGGTTTTCGCTAGGACGCATCGAGAGAATTGTGTCGATGATGAAGTTGTCGCCCTCTTGACGGTAATAAGACGCGCAGTCCACGCCCGGGCGGTGCTCTAAGATCGTGTTGTTCGAGCCGACCATGCGCACTTTGGTGTTCGCTGTCGCACGAACTTTTTTCAGTGCAATCTCATATCTGCCGTAATAGCCGAAATGCGGGATGCCGTCCATCAAAAAGGCATAGACGGTTTTGCCGTCTTTGCTTTGGGTGTAAAAGACCTTTTCGCCCTCTTCACTGACATGCTTGCAGGGGCGTACACCGAAGATGGCCTCACCGTAGAAGAAGTTGAACAGACCCATGGTCTGCAGCACTTCCTCCTGCCAGCGCGGGATGGCGCCGTGGGGATCGGGGCTGACATTCAACAGCATATTGCCGCCCCTGGCACGGATTTTGATCAGCGATTTGATATGCCGCTCGGCTCCGTGATCGGCAATGTCGATGGGTTGATAACCCCAGCTTTCACCCATGGTATAGCAGCCCTCCCACGCCATGTCGATGGCATCTTCGGGCAGGACATTTTCGGGGGTCTGCATCTCGCCACGGGTGATCAGGCAATCCTTTTGGTTGTTCCAGACGGTCGCTTTGAGCGTATCGGGCGGGCCGTCGAAAAACATGCAATAGATATCGCCGTAGTTTTGCATGAGTTCCTCGACCTGACGGGTGTTATAGTCGAGCATTTCGGGGTCGTTTTCTTGTAGCATGTCCGGTGTGGCGAATTGCAATGTCTTGTTTTTCATGCGGGAGTTATAGTAAAAATCAAAAGGAGAGAAATATAAACCGGGCTTGACGCCCATCTCGCGGAAAGCGTTTAAGTACTCCGGCATCAGGTCATGACCGAACGGCGTATTCATCACATTGAACGGGGTGGTTTTGGTGTCCCACATGCAAAAACCGCTGTGGTGCTTGGCGGTGAAAACCGCATACTTTGCGCCGGCCTGACGCGCCAGATACGCCCACTTTTTGGCGTTAAAGTCATCGACTTGAAACATCTTGGGACCGTTGTCAATGAAGTCATTGACAAGGCGGTCGTCTGCGGCGATCATCCAGTGACTGATGACGGTTCCCAGCGAGACATCGGGCCCGAAGTGGATGAACATCCCGAAGCCGAAATCGCGGAATTCCTCGGTGAGCGCGGGGTTGTTTCTGCCGCTGCTGAGGTCTGCGTCCTTTTCGATGGTGACGTCGATGTTGTCCTTTTGATTCACTTTGATCTCTCCTAAATTTTTATCTTGTTTGAGCCGCTCTGCGGCGTTTGAAGGGCTTGATGCGTCCGGTTTGTTTTAAAAAGGCGACTGTGTCGATAAGGGTTTGACGCAGCGTGCGGGTTTTATAGCCGAGCTCTTTGTCGGCTTTATTGTGGCTGAAATCGGAATTGGATTCAAGGGTATACAGCGAATAAGGCGTATACAACGGCGGTTGTTTGCGGATTTTGTAATAAACCTCCGCAATCGGCGCAAACAGCTTTGCCATCCAAAGCGGCAGCACCGAGGCCTTTTTACGCCCGCTCATTTTCTGCATCTCTTCAAAGAGTTCCTCGACCGAGCAGTAGCGATTGGAGAGGATATAGCACTCGCCGGATTTCCCCTTCTCCGCCGCCGAAATCGTGCCCTCGGCGACATCGCGCACATCGACAAAATCATACCCGCCGCGCACGCAGGTCGCAAGTTTTCCGTTAAAATAGTCGATGATCATCTGCGCGGTATGCGAGCTGCCGTAATCGTTGGGGCCGATGATGCCGGACGGATGCACCACCACGGCGTCAAGTCCGTTTGCGGCGGCATCAAGCACGCACCGAGTCGCCTCGGCTTTGGTCTTGGCATAAAGCCCATGTACCGAATCGGGATCAAACTTTTTGATCTCGAAAATCCGGTTACCCTTGACGAGCTCGGGTATCGCATGCACGGAGCTGACATAGACCAGCCGTTTTGCGTTTGTCTCATGGCATTTTTTAATGATGTTCTGGGTGCCCGTCACGTTCACGCGCTGCACCAGAGGATTGAACTTGGACGCGATGGAAACGATGCCCGCCGCGTGAATCACAATCAATTCGCTGTCTTTGGGCACATCGAAAATCTCTTTTAGCGAATCGATGTCGCAGACATCGCCGTAATAAATCTTGGCGGTTTTTGTGGACTTTGAGAGCGGTGAAGAATCGTCCGGAAGCGCAAGACCCCTGACTTCATAATCGCGTTCGCTCAAAATGGCGGTGATTGTGCTGCCCAGATGCCCGAAAGCGCCTGTGACGATATATATCTTTGGATTTTTCATCATACATGACCTCCTTATGGGAATACCCTATCATGAGGGATATTGATATAATACCCAATCAGTATGCATGACATGTGAAGAATTTATGGTGTTTCAACCCTCGAATGTGACCTCCTGCCCGGCAATTAAGCGAACTTTAACCTGCTTGCCGTCATAACGCACAACGGCATCAAAATTTTGCTTCGGCATAAAAATGGCATTTTTCAATTTTCCGTTTTCCCAAGTCATCGAGACCTCGAGGCCGCCCTTGGCGCATAAACCGCTGATGCTGCCGTCTTTGAATTCCGAGGGTAACGCCGGAAGCAAGGTCACAAGATTGCCGCGCGACTGCAGCAGCAATTCCGAAAGTCCCGAGACGAAACCGAAATTGCCGTCGATTTGAAACGGCGGGTGTGCGTCAAACAGATTGGGATAAGTGCCGCCGCCTCTGCTGTAATTCATCGGAGATTCGGGGTCCACAAGACGCAGCTGCATGCACATCAACCGGTAGGCGTGATCGCCGTCATGTTGGCGCGCCCATTGGTTGATTTTCCAGCCCAAGCTCCAACCGGTACCCTCGTCACCGCGTAGTTCAAGCGATTTTCTGACCGCCCGCGCCAATTCAGGGGTCTCTTCCATATTGATCTCTTCGCCGGGA
Source organism: uncultured Eubacteriales bacterium (assembly GCA_964612155.1). Classification (GTDB taxonomy): domain Bacteria; phylum Bacillota; class Clostridia; order Oscillospirales; family JAKOTC01; genus DAOPZJ01. The sequence goes on from CAZTDA010000100.1 coordinate 4,748, forward strand.
TGCATCCCGTAAAGGTGCGAAATATGGCGGTGTCCGGGTTCGTTTTCCTGATAATCACCGTCAAATTCAAGTATCTGACCTTTTGATCCGAGTTTGTAAGGCACAATCTTTTTTGCGGCTTCACGCAGATGTTTTGCAAAATCGCTGTCGCCGATCAGATCACAACACTTTGCGGTGTTGGTAAACACATCACGCATGATGGCATTGGACATGGTGGCATATTTGCCGATCATGCAGCGCACACCGTTTTGATCGTAAAACTGGTTTTCGGGAGAAGTTCCGCCTGCAAAGCAAAGACCCTCTTCTGTTTCGGTGAGCATTGAGAGGTAAAAATTCGAACACTCTTTCAAAATGGGGTAAGCGGTGTCGCGCAAATAGGAAAAGTCGGGGTTATACTCATAATGCTCCCAGATATGGCGGCACAGCCAGCCCGAGGAAAACGGCCAATAGGCCCAAAGAGAGATCCCTTTGCCTTTATTGCCCGGCGGCGTGGTCTTGCGCCAGAGGTCGAAGTTGTGGTGTGAACAAAAGCCCTTGCCGCCGTAGAGATCGCGCGCGGTTGCAACACCCGCCTGTGCGATATCCTTGACCATCTCGATTAACGGCAGGTGCATCTCGGCCAAATTGGTCATCTCGGCAGGCCAGTAGTTCATTTCGGTGTTGATGTTGGTGGTGTAATTAGAGCGCCAAGGAGCAAATAGCCGGTCATTCCAAATTCCCTGCAAGTTCAGGGGCTGACTACCTTGACGGGAGCCCGAGATCATCAGATAACGCCCGAAATTGAACATGAGCGTAAAAAGCGAGAGGTCGTTTTGGGTGGCAAAAAATTTCTTTAGCCGTTCGTCGGTCGGCAGATCGCTGTCGCCGGACGCGCCGAGATCAAGCCGGACGCGCAGATAGTATTCGGAATAATCATAAATATGCTCTTTTAAAACAGCACTGTAATCGTATTCGCCGACATGGTCGAGGTCGTTTTTCAGCACACCGTAATAATCTTTGCCGTCTAAAAACGGGGAGCGGTCATAACCGTTAAAACTGGTTGCGATCTTGAACCAAATCACTGCGGAATTGGCATTTTTGACCTCGAGGTAATCGCTGTCTTCGGCTGCAATCAATTCGCCGCCGTCCAAAGTGACACTGACCCCGCCGCGAAACTGTACGCCTCGTTTTTCGGGGGCGCTGTTATAGGTCATAAAATTGACCATTTTCCCTTCGTCATTGCGGCTGTAACAATTGGAAGGCGCTTCGCCGTCGATGAAAAGTTTGTTTTTATCTGTGGTATAGACATTACTGCGCAGACGGCTTTGCAGGCGCACTCTAAAGCTGACCGATTTGGTTTTATCGGCATTGATTTTAATGACCAGCGCGTCGTGTGGATAGGAGACGATATATTCACGGTGATAACCGACGCCGCCAGCTTTGTAGTCGACGGTGGCGACCGCGCGTTCGAGTTCTAGCGCCCGGTTATAGTCAGTGATTTTATCGGAATGGTCAAAGTCGATTAATAAGTCACCCATCGGAAGATAAGTGTGGCTGTTTGCACGAGAGAGGTATTCTTCAAATATCGCTTCGGCATCTTTAAACCTGCCCTCAAGCGCTGCTTTTTTCAAGTCGTTATAATGCTCGGAACTGTCCGGCGCGCTGTCACAGTTGGGATATCCCGTCCACAGGGTATCCTCGTTAAGATTGACGATTTCATGAGTCGTCTTTCCATAGACCATCGCACCAATTCGCCCATTTCCGAGCGGTAGTGCACTCGTAAAGGCGTTTGCGGGCTCCCAATAAAAAAGCGTGTTATTGCTGTCGGGCACTGATAAAACCTCCATTCATTGATGGTCTCATTATACATGAATTACCCCGGACATTCAAGCATTGATTTGCGACCCTTAAAATGATAAAATTCAACTGACAGTTGATCGAATTCGCCTGACAATCGATTGCTTTTCCCCGGTTTATTGGGTATGGTTTTCTTGTGACATCAGTCATAACGAGCGCACGTCATCATATGAAAACATCAATCAAATAAACAAATCATCAAATAAACGGAGGTAAATGAAATGGATATCAGAATCTGCGAAACCATCAGGGATTTGCGCAAGGAAAAAGATCTCGGACAAGAGGCGCTTGCCGATGCGATGGGCGTCAGCGTGCAGGCCGTG
>CAZTDA010000101.1:0-6899 GCA_964612155.1 uncultured Eubacteriales bacterium
ATCGAGATTTTCGGGAAACTGATCGGACTCGATGAGGAATGGGCTGCGCAGGGTGCGACCGAGGCCGAACGTGATTTATCGGCTTTTAATTTTGACTGGGTGAACCGTGTGCAGGCCGGCGTCAACTGCGGTCTGATGGATCCGTTCGAGGAAAAGGTGCTTGAAAAAGGCGACGGTTATGTGATCTCGCAAGACGCGATGGGGCGCACCGTCAAGCTCTGCACCGCCACAGCGACCATCCCCCTGCCTTTGTCTTATCCCGTCACCGATTTTGAGAGCTGGCTGAAAATAAAGCCGAAATTCCAATTTGACGAAAAACGCATTGACCTTGAAGCCGTGAACGCGGCGGCAAAAGCGCGTGAACACGACGCGCTGGTGCATCTGGATGTTCCCGGCGGATTCGATCTGCCGCGCGAACTGATGGGCGAAGAAGCCCTCTGCATCGCCTATTACGACGAGCCGGAATTGATTCAGGATATGCTGGATACCTGCGCCGATACCGTTTTAAAGGTTTTGGAGCGGCTGGAAGGCAAACTCATTGTTGACAACCTGTTTGTGCACGAGGACATGGCCGGAAAGAGCGGCCCGTTGATCGGGCCTTCGCTGTTTGACGAATTCGTCAAGCCGTATTACGAAAAGGTCTGGACGGCGGCCAAATCCATGGGCACCGCAATCTTTTCCCAAGACAGCGACGGCAACATGAATCCCCTGATGAAAAACATCGCCGAGAGCGGTATCAATGTATTTTACCCGATGGAACCCGGCTCCGGCATGGACATCGTCGCCTGTCGCAAACAGTTCGGAAACCGCCTCGCCTTTAAGGCAGGTCTCGATAAATACACCCTGCGCGGCACCAAAGAGGACATTCGCCGCGAGGTCGAATACAAAGTCGGCTCACTCAAAAACGACCTCGGCATCGCCTTCGGACTCGACCACCGCATCCCGAACGGCGTTCCGATTGAAAATTACCGTTATTACGTCTCACTCGTCAAAGAGATTTTGCAAATCCCCATGAACGAAGCGGGAAAATGGACCCGGATGGGGTTTTAACCTCAATTTGTTTGCCCTTCAACCAGGGCAGAAAGTGCGAATCAATCATGGAAAAGGACTACTCAAAAGTGCCGAATACCGTCGCCCATCTCGGCGATGATTATACCCAGTATCTCGGAGCGGTCGTGCCCCCGATTTTCGAAAACACCTTGTTTACGCGCAAGGAAAAGAGCTTCGGTTACGTTTACACCCGTGTGGACAACCCGACCGTCAAGGTCACCGAACAAAAAATCGCCCAGCTTGAAAAAGGCAATCACGCGTTGCTGTTTGCCTCCGGTATGGCGGCGATCACCAGTTCATTGATGGCATTGCTGTCAAGCGGAGATCACGCGGTCGTTGTGCGCAGCGTTTATCTTCCGGTTAAGGGCTTTTTCGACTCCACGCTTTCCCCGCGTTATAACATCGGTGTGACTTATGTGCACGGCGACGATTTGAACGAATTTGAGGCGGCGATTCAGCCCAACACAAAAATCATCTATCTCGAAAGCCCGTCGTCGAACATCTTTTTAGTGCAGGATATTGCGGCCATCAGCAAACTGGCACATTCAAAGGGCATCAAAGTGTTGATTGACAACACCTGGGCGACGCCGTATTTTCAAAATCCGTTGGAACTGGGCGCGGATGTCGTGATGCATTCCGCCAGCAAATACCTCGGCGGACACAGCGACATTATCGCGGGTGTTATCGCGACCAAAGACCCCGAGCTCAGTACCTTCGGCTGGAACGAGCGCACCACCTACGGCGCGTGCGTTGACCCGATGAAGGCCTGGCTGCTGACCCGCTCGCTTCGAAGCTTTCCGCTGCGCATGCAGCAGCACTGTATCAACGGTCTGAAGGTTGCCAAGTTCCTTGAGCAGCACCCGATGATCGAACGGGTATACTATCCGGGGCTCGAGAGCGACCCGGGATACGCACTCGGCAAAAAGCAGATGCACGGCTACAGCGGTCTGATGTCTTTTATCGCCAAAGCTCCCAAGGAAAAAGTGCTTGTAGCGTTAAAATCGCTGCAATACTTTGAAGAAGGCCCGAGCTGGGGCGGCTATGAGAGTTTGTTCAACTTCCCGGGCGCGGGCGAACCCGAAAAACTGGCCGAAATCGACATCCCCGATGGGCTGTTCCGTATCTCGGTCGGTCTCGAAGACGCCGATTCTTTATGCGGCGACCTCGATAACGCGCTCAATTCTTTGAAATAACAATCCCCGAAAGGTATTTCATGTCAACTCATTTTTCACTTCTCGGCAAAGTCGCCATCGTCACCGGATGCAGCGCCGGAATCGGAAACGGCATCGCCAAAGGGCTGGCCGAAGCCGGTGCGGACATTTACGGCGTGGCTTCCCGCGGGGAGTTTGCCGAAATCAAGGCAGCCGTTGAATCCTGCGGCAGACGGTTTGAAGGGCAAAAAGCCAATCTGATGTCTGTTGAACCGATTGAAGCCATTGTGAACGACTGCATATCCAAGTTTGGAAAAGTCGACATCCTTGTCAACAACGCCGGTATCATCCGCCGTGAGGACGCGATTGATTTTTGCGAAAAGGATTGGGACGATGTGATGAACATCAACCTCAAAACCGTCTTTTTCTTTTCGCAGCGCGTCGCCAAAGAGTTTATCAAGCAGGGCGGCGGCAAGATCATCAACGTGGCGTCCCTGCTCGCTTATCAGGGCGGCATCCGGGTTCCGTCTTATACCGCGTCAAAAAGCGGCGTCAAAGGCATTACGATGGAACTGGCCAACGAGTGGGCGAAGTACCACATCAACGTCAACGCCATCGCGCCCGGGTACATCGCAACCAACATCACAGCACCGCTTTCCGACGACGCAGAGCGTTCGGCGGACATCCTCGCCCGAATCCCGGCAGGACGCTGGGGCACCCCCGATGATCTTGCGGGTGTGGCGGTTTTTTTGGCCTCGTCTGCGTCCGACTACATCAACGGCTTCACCATCGCCTGTGACGGCGGTTGGTTGGCCAGATAAGTGTTTTTGTTGATATTTCTTCGGAAATCATTTATATCATTTTAAAGGAGTGTTTTTTATGTCAACCAATTTCTCTCTTAAAGGCAAAGTCGCCATTGTCACCGGCTGTGAAGTCGGTCTCGGTTACGGTATGGCATTGGGTCTCGCCGAAGCCGGCGCAGACATCTACGGCGCGTCTTATCCCGGCGATTTTGCCGAGATCAAAGCGGCGGTCGAGGCCTGCGGCAGACGGTTTGAAGGCCAAAAGGCCAACCTGATGTCCATTGAGCCGATTGACGACATCGTCAGTGACTGCGTTGCCAAGTTCGGCCATGTCGACATCCTTGTCAACAACGCCGGTATCATCCGCCGTGAGGATTCGATCAACTTCTCCGAGAAGGATTGGGACGACGTGATGAACATCAATCTCAAGACCGTCTTCTTTTTGTCTCAGCGCGTCGCCAAGGAATATATGAAACAGGGCGGCGGCAAAATCATCAACATCGCATCGATGCTCTCTTTCCAAGGCGGCATCCGCGTTCCGTCTTATTGCGCATCCAAGAGCGGTGTCAAGGGCATCACGATGGAACTCGCCAACGAATGGGCCAAGTTTAACATCAATGTCAACGCCATCGCTCCGGGGTATATGGCCACGAACAACACCGCCCCGATCCGCGCCGACGCCGAGCGTGAAGCCAGCATTTTGGCGCGTATTCCGGCAGGCCGCTGGGGCACTCCGGACGACGTTGCCGGTGTCGCGGTTTTCCTGGCCGCACCCGCTTCCGACTATGTCAACGGCTTCACCATCGCCTGCGACGGCGGTTGGCTGGCTAGGTAAAACGGAAATAGATTTCCATTTTACCCCGTAATTTGAAAGCAAGCTTTCAAATTACCCTGCTTTTAATGAAAGGAATGTTATAATTATGTTGGAAATCAGACAATGTTCCCATCCCGATGACGCAAAATTGTTGACCACCGATGAGCTGCGCGAACGGTTTTTAATCGAGAATCTTTTTAACGCGGACGAGATCAAGATGGTCTATTCGCATTACGACCGCTATATTATCGGCGGCTGCATTCCGGTCAAAAAGACCTTGAAGATCGAAGAGCCGGAACTCAAAACCGAGTATTTCCTCGAACGCCGCGAAATGGCTTTCCTCAACACTGCGGGCGGCAAAGCCGTAATTACAGTCGAGGGTCAAAAATATGTGCTTAACAACAAAGACGCGCTGTATGTCGGCAAGGGCAATAAAGAAGTCACGGTTGCAAGCGAAGACGCAGCCAACCCCTGCATGCTCTATTTTGTCTCTTGCACGGCGCACATGGCCTACCCCACGGTGCTGATCGATATCACCAAAGCGACCCCGGCGCACATGGGCGACAAAGCCAACTGCAACGAGCGCACGATTTATAAATACATCCATGCCGACGGAATCGCAAAGAGCTGTCAGCTGATGCTCGGCGTTACGATTTTGGAAAAGGGCAGCATCTGGAATACCATGCCGGTGCACACCCACGACCGCCGTATGGAGGCGTATCTCTACTTTGACCTCGGCCCCGACAATGTCGTGTTCCACCTGATGGGCGAACCGACCGAGACCCGCCATCTTGTCATGAAGGATCACGAAGCGGTGATCAGCCCGACTTGGTCGATTCACTCGGCGGCAGGTACCGCCAATTACGCATTCTGCTGGGCCATGGCAGGCGAAAACTACACCTTTACCGATCAGGACTTTATCAAGCCCGTCGATATGAAATAATAATTTGAAATAAATTTTTCAAATAGGAAGTTTCAGCTGCGTTGAAACGATGAAACTTCACCGCAAGAAAGGACGATTATAATAGATATGAGCGATTTATTGAAACTCATCGGCCAGTACGGTCTCGTACCCGCCATTGCGCTTGACGACGCCGACACTGCGGTACCGGTGGCAAAAGCGCTGGTCGCGGGCGGCCTTCCGGTCGCCGAGATCACCTTCCGCACCGCTTGCGCAGCGGAGTGCATCCGCCGCATCGCCAAGGAAGTCCCCGAAGTCATCCTCGGCGCGGGCACGGTTCTGACCGTGGAACAGGCCAAACAAGCCGTCGACTGCGGCGCAAAATACATCGTCGCTCCCGGCTTTAACCCCAAAGTCGTCAAATGGTGCATCGACAACAAAATCCCGGTCATACCCGGTATCTCCGGCACCGCCGAAATCGAAGCGGCGCTTGAAATGGGTCTGACTGCGGTCAAATTCTTCCCCGCCGAACAGATGGGCGGTATCGCGTCGCTCAAGGCGTTCGCGGGCCCCTATACTCAAATGAAATTCCTGCCGACCGGCGGCGTGAGCGAGAAAAACATCGCCGACTATCTGGCACTGCCCAACGTGCTCGCCTGCGGCGGCTCGTTTGTCATCGACAAGGCGGCCATTAAAGAGGGCAACTACGCCAAAATCACTGAACTGACAAAAAGCGCCGTCAAAGCGATTTTGGGCTACCAAATCGCCCATGTCGGCCTTTACACCAAAGACGATGCGCAGACCGAATCGGTTAAGGCGTTTTTGTCGATGGCGTTTGACCTGCCCCAGACCAAGGGCTTTGTCGGCACCGAGTTCGAAGTTATGACTCCGTATCTCGCCGAAAAAGGCCATGTCGCCATCGCAACCAACAGCACCGAACGCGGTGTGCGCTATATGACCGACAAGGGCATTAAGTTTAACCCCGACGGCATGAAGTACAACGACAAGGGTAAGCTGAACGCGGCTTACCTCGATATCGATCTGAATGGTTTCACCCTGCACCTGCTACAGAAGAAATTTTAATTAGGAGCGATTGACATGGGCAAGATTGTTTGTTTCGGCGAGATCATGCTTCGGCTCTCGCCCCCGAATTATCAACGGTTCGTCCAGTGTGACAGCTTCGACGCCTATTATGCGGGCGGCGAGGCGAATGTCAGCGTCAGTTTGGCCAACTACGGCCTTGACGCGGCGTTTGTGACCAAGGTTCCGTCGCACGAGATCGGACAAGCGGCCATCAACGAGCTGCGCCGTTTCGGCGTCGACACCTCAGAGATTGTGCGCGGCGGCGAACGTCTGGGTATTTATTACTGTGAAAAAGGCGCTTCCCAACGCCCGTCCAAGGTTATTTATGACCGCAAATATGCCTCCATCGCGGCGGCGGATCCGTCCGAATACGATTGGGAAAAGATTTTCGCGGGCTGCCAATGGTTTCATTTTACCGGCATCACCCCCGCCCTGTCCGATAACTGCGCTGCGGCATGCCTCGACGCGGTTAAAACCGCAAAGAAGCTCGGCGTCAAGGTCAGCTGCGATTTGAATTACCGTAAAAACCTCTGGTCGACCGAGAAGGCCGGCAAGGTGATGGGCGAACTGATGAAGTACGTTGATCTGTGCATCGCCAATGAGGAAGACGCGGACAAGGTCTTCGGCATCAAAGCCCCGAACACCGACGTCAGCGGCGGCAAGCTGAGCCATGAGGGCTACAAGTTCGTCGCGGCGGAACTCTCAAAGCGGTTTGGCTGTGAAAAAGTCGCCATCACGCTGCGCAGCTCCAAATCGGCCAATGACAACAACTGGGCCGGAATGTTATACGACGGAAAAGATTATTACTTCTCCAAGGATTATGACGTGCACATTGTCGACCGGGTCGGCGGCGGTGACAGCTTCGGCGGCGGTTTGATCTACGGCATTCTGACCGGCATGAGCAGTGCCGACGCGCTGGAGTTCGCGGTTGCGGCCTCTTGCCTGAAGCACGCGGTCGAGGGCGACTTCAACCACGTCTCGGTGGCAGAGGTCAAAGCCCTTGCTGGCGGCGACGGCAGCGGCAGAGTCCAAAGATAGAATACGATTTAAAAAGGCGGGGGCAACCCCGCCTTTTTCATTACAGATCGCATATTAAA
>CAZTDA010000102.1:0-6897 GCA_964612155.1 uncultured Eubacteriales bacterium
GCAATAAACCCCGACAATTCGGCCATCTCACTGTCGGTAATCGCCCTCACGAGCGGCGTTTTCAGTTTTGCATACAAATCCACAAAACTGATCGTCACGGTATCTGTAAAGCCCGAAAACTTTTCACACATCCTTTTAAATTCCCGCTTGTGAAACGCCAAATCAAGCGTGTCATTCAGGATAATCGGATCATAACGCCAAACCATACGGTCACTGGCAATCCGCTTTGAAAGCTCGAGAAATGTGTCTTCCAAAGCCGATTTATCCCGTAATCCCGGCTCAATCGTCCGGTCATACGGCGTCAGCGTATATTGAAAGTAATACCGATATCCCAACTCATCCAATTCATCGAGACAAGGTAAAAAGCTTGCCGAATCTTTCGTCCAAAAAACAATGCAGTCGACAATATCAGGGGTCAGCGGAACACGCGAAAGCTGGGCGTGGTTCATCGGATTGCGAGTCAATACATACCCGGCACGAATCCGATTCATAAACCATTCTCCGTAAAAGCAGGGAATATCAGTTCTCCTAGATGCGGATAAAATCATATCATGCTCCTTGACTCTTCAAACGTTTTATCTGCCGCTTCAGCGAATGTTTTCGGCGTGATTTTGCCGTCAATCATCACATTTTTAAGTGTCGCGGTAAAAATCGCGAGGTTCAGTGGCAATTGATTTTTCACTTTATAATGCAGTCCGTCGCGTTCTAACAGCCCTTGGTTCGCCAGCGTTTTTGAGTCGAAATAAATCCTTGCTCCGGGCGTATATTCCGCATCAGAGTCCATGTAGATTGCACACTTTTGCTTTGAAAGCACCACAATCTCTCCGCTGATACCGGTGCCCAGCATAATATAATCGCTGATATCCGCCGGATCACCCAAAAGCGTCCCGATCGGTTCTTTTTCAAATTCGTAAAGCGTTTTTTTTAACACATTCCATGATTTCAAATACCCATCTATTTGAATCAGCCGGTAGTTTTCTTTGGACGTGCTGTGCACCAAGATTTCCGGCTCATGAATTCTGAGTTGACGATCAAAAATCGTGTGTCCGTCGTAAACCTGCCGCGCATCATTGTAATCGTCTATTGATCCTAAAATGATAATATTGCGCTTGTATATACGGTTATACCCGATATAATCCATCAAACGAATTTGCCAGCCGTTCGTCTTTTTACCGATCGAACAGCCGAAAACAACATCTTTACCATCCGTTAAGCAAGCATCCTCCGTAATTTTAATGTTCACCCAATCTTCGGGTGTCTTAATCCCTTTTATATATTGGTTATATTCCGTTAAATCGTTTGTTAAAAAGACCCCTATTTCAACTTCAATCAAAGAATTTCTCCTGTGCTAATTCAATATTTATAATCCAACCCGAATAAAGCAATTTTCTTGTCACGGTCATTGTCATAGAGTTCTTTTCGCACCGTGATCATATTCAACGAATCATATCCCAGTTTGTGATACAGCCGCAGCGCGTCTAGATTGCGCGGAACCACTTCCAAACACACCGCATCATACCCCGGTTTGCTCTTAATCAGTTCTTCAGCCAGCTTGATCGCATCGGACGCAATGCCTTTTCTGCGCATGGTCTCGTCAACAAAAACGTCTTCAATCCACGCCACATTTCCGCCGCGATACCCGATGTGTAAAAATCCGACCGTCTTGTCATTGAGCTCAATTACATACAGCTCGTGACCGTCGGAAGTCCAATCCGAAAGGTTAACAGCGGCATTATCATGGCTTTTCTCATCCGGAACCGGCTTTTTGCCCCGCAGTTCGCAGTGGTACCCGAAAAAGCGGATGATCCGCTCAATCGTCTCCTCGCGAAACCGACTGTGATATTCCTCCAAAACAACCGTCATTTCACTCACCCTCAAATTTAATCGAGTTGCCGTATTTTGCGTTGTTCAGTTTCTCCTTTGCCGGAATGATCTTTTCAAGATCAATATCATAAGTATTCGCAATGGCTAAAATATAGTAGATTACATCCCAGAGTTCCTCTTCCACGGTTTCCTTAATCGCACCCTCGGTTTCGGGTCTAAGGTCTTTGCGCATGGCGCGGGCAAGCTCGCCCACTTCCTCCGCCAGTTTCATAAAATACCGATCTTTCAATTCCGGATGAAAATCCTTTGATTTGATATACTCTTGCAAATATGAAATCGTGATGCCCATGTTCATTTCCCCCTAAAAATATCAATCATCCGTTCTGCGGTTTGTTCCGGCGTGAGTCCGGTGGTGTCGATTTTAGGGCAGTCCAAGCCGTCAAAAAAGGTTCGGGTGTTTTCAATTGAATAACTAATCCGCTCTTCGTTGCGTCCATCGTTTTGCATTCGCCGAACATTCTCTTTTTCGGAACAGGTGAGCAGAATCGTAATCACTTCAAAATTGAATTCCGCTTTCGGTTCTTCTAACATATCTTCAAGCATTTTCTTTCGATGTGCGTGATACCCGTACGGAAAAACCACATACTCCACAAATGAAGCCGAGAAATAATTGCGCATCAGCGCAAGGATATTTTGTTTTTGAACGGCAATCACCTCATCGCCGCGCGCCGGGTTCATCATACGTAAGGAGTCGCTGTCTATGTAGGCCGAATTCGGTAAAATCTTTAATAATGCAGCGCTAGCGGTCGATTTACCGACACCGTTCGGCCCAAGAATTAAAATCAACTTTTTCAACTCTTATGATTACTCCTTCCGTTGATTTTCCTCTCGTGAATCTTCCTTTAAACCCTTCTTCAACTCATTGAATATTTTATCACAAAACGCCATCAAACGAAAGCGTTCCCGGGGCAGAGCAGCAATAATTTTTGCTGCTGTGCTCACTGCCAGCCAATAATCGTCCTCAGCGATCAAACCCTCGGCAAATGCTTGTTCCAACTCGTCCGCGTCAAGTATCGTAATCGTTCCGTCGGGCAACAAAACCACATCCAAAAATAAGTCGAGGAAAAAGGACTCCGCGCCGCAAAATGTGTTATCTTTTGTGATATCAAAATAGTATTCAATTGGCTGATCATCGGCGTCAAACATCACGGTCAGCCACCAGTTCTCGTTTTCCGGCCCAATCTGCAGCCAGTGAAAACCCCGGTCCGCCAGAACAGTTCTCTTGCCGAGCAATGTCACAATCAGCCGAGCGGTGACCTCCCGAATCTCGAATAACCCCGCCACCCCTTTGAACCCCGGATAATCCAGCAGAAGAAAGGCGCTCGCCGATTTCGTGACCCGCTGCCAGCTTGTTTGATTCAAGGTCTTTTTCTTGACCTCCAGAATTTTATGATCATCAATCATCATCTTCATCCTCTGCATTCATCGGACATTCGCAAAGACACGTGCCGCAGTCCTTGCATTGTTGATTAATTTTCGGAACAGGGAAGCCCTTTTTCCCGTTTTCAACCTCAATCGCTCCGTTCGGGCAAGCCGATAAGCACGTCATGCACCCGATGCACAATCCGGTTACAGTCACTTGGCTGATGTTCATTTCACATCTCCCTAATTAATTTACAAAGACATTCATAGATCTGATCTACGCTGGTTTTTGCATCCTGAGTTCCGTCGATCACAAGATCGGCAAATGGTTTTTGTGTATCGATATGATGCCGGTAAGTCGGTATTTGAAATTGCAAATAATGTTTTAAATAATCCTCAATCCCTTTCAAATCTACGGAAATTTCATGTCTTTCCGAACCCCGATCGGTATAATCCCGAATCAACCGCCGTGCTAATGCCACATCGAGCGGCACATCAACAAAAATAGATAAATCGATATACGGTGCAATGGTTGTATTTTGACGCCCAAACGGGTAATCCATAATAATGTAATCGAGCGGCTCTTTCAGCAGTCGCTCAATATCGGCCGCAATCGGGCCAACCTGCCAATCGTCGTATTCGTTTCTATCGGCCGGTAAGTCGTTGATGTCTCTCCCGATCAGACAAACATCATCATAATCGTAAAAGATAACGCGGTGCAGTTTTCAAGATGTTCTTTCAATTCATTCGTAACCGTCGTTTTGCCGCTTCCCGAGACACCCGAAATCGCAATCACAAAGGGCCTTTTCATATGCCGAATACCTCTCGAATGATCTTCGGGAAAATTTCTCTTCGCACAAAATGCCGATATTCCTGTTCTTCTCGGTTTCTTCCCGAAATTAAAGATTTGTGTTTCATGGTGTTGTCCGAGACCGAAAATAAAGCGCAAATCGGAAGTCCCGCGATTTTAGCAGCCATAAAAGCCGCCGCGGTCTCCATCTCGATGCAGTTTACGCCGAGCGCCAGAATCTCGTCGATATGGGCAAATTGCGCTAACACCGTATCAATGCTGAAAACCGTTGCCGAATGATATCTAACATCATTTTCATGGCATATATTTTCGGCCTTTTGAACCAGCAAAGCGTTAAGTTCAGGATCGGGATAACACTTCTCCCCAAAACAGTGCTGATCGGCAATACCGCTTTCACATAAAAATCGGTTGGCGCCTGTCCCGCAAATGCTGACCTCCGGAATCATAATGTCCCCGATTCCGATCTGCTCATCAAGCGCGCCCACCGAGCCCACAAAAACAATCCGCTTGCATTTGGTGAGTCCGAGCGCCAAAATCACATCCATATGTACCGGTGCACCGATGCCGGTTTTGACAAAGGTAATCCCGGTATCTCCGAACGGAATATTCCAAACTTTGATGCTCGACTGATCGTCACCTGTTAAAAAATCGCCTTTCCAGCCGAACCCGTCCGGTTCCCACCACGGCGCAACGACAACATTTTCATAAAAGGACTCCGGTGTTGTCCCGCGCATACAGGAAGATACAATATCGTTTTCGGTCGAACCGTACTTTTTCACACCGTCAAGCAAGGTTTTATAAATCGGATTCATTGCAATTCCTCCAATGTTTCTATCAATTCCCGCCATTCCCGTATGTAAAGATGCTCGCATTGTGGTGCGGTCTCCTTTGAATTATCCCGATATTCGCACTCCATCACATTGTCATATAACACCGGAAAAATCCCGACTCTCGCCGCACCCTCGACATCCGCCAGCGGATTGTCTCCGCAAAACCAGACATCTTTTGCGTCGAGTCCCGCCTTACGCAGCGCAATTTCAAATAAAATCCGATTCGGTTTCCGGTATAAGTAATCACTCGAAGTCATAACGAACTCAAATTTGTTTCGCGGCAGCAGCCGATTCAAACGCTCGGTGAGGGATTCGCCCGACCACATCAGATTGCTGATTACGCCGCTTCGAATCCCTTTTTCATTGATATAATCGAGCATTACATCGGCCTCAGGCATCATCGCGCCCATCGAAGTACCGTTCCAAAAAACCGTTTCCATCTCACGTTGAGAAAGCGAAAATTCAATACCCAGATAATCATATAAAATCCGGTCGAATACCTGTCCGGAAATGTCGTATCCCAGCGTCCGAATCTTATCAAAATCTTTGGCGATTTGTTCGGCGACTTTTTGAATCTCCTCACTCCCGCTATTTCGTTCGTTTTTTACTGCATACTTTAATTTTTCGGCATTCCCTCGGGCAGTATTCCAATCCGGCTCTGATAGCAGGGTGTGCCCGTAATCGAATAAAATCATTTTAGGAACAGTCATTTTATTTATATTCCTCCTGCCGCAATTTTCCGGTCTTGTAGTCCAACTTCCACCCATCATAGACATAATCCTCGGGGATGCGCACAAAACAGCCGATATGCTCGTCTCTGGCGCGCTCGACAATGCCCGAGACATTTTGATTGTTCACATTTCCCTCAGCGACGGTCAATGTGTTTTCATTCACTGCTAGCACAATCCCGATGTGGTCATACCAAGGGCAGTTTTCCGGTTTGTTCTCAGGCGAAATGATGTTGATATAAATGATGATGTCGCCGCGCTCGGGTATAAATCCGTCCTTTTCAAAATGACAAAAACCGTTATTCTGTCCCCATTCCAGCCAGGCTTCGACGCAGGCAAAGCGTGTATTCGCCATCGGCGCATACCGAATCGGCAGCTTCAATCCCGCAGTAAGCGCATAGTGAAACACAAACGCCGCGCACCAGGCGTTTTTCAACTCGTCAAATGCCGTCTTTTCGGGGAAATAGCGGATCATGTTCATAAAATCCTCATCCGTATCATCTCCGCAGACGGGCTTCGTGGCTAATGCCTCTGCGATATCGGCAAACGCAGCTCTTGTGAACATGCTGATAAAGAACTTGTTTGGTATTACCTCCGGCAACTCACTGATCGGCAGCCCTAATTCCCTTTGAAGATTTACAATGCGTGGCGTGATGTATTTTTCCTCCGGTGCCCAGAGCCAGTGCTGCAATAAGTCGGAGTCTTTTAAGACCTCGTCATATGCGTCGTGTATATGCGCCTTATCCGAATGGTGAAAAATCGCTGAACGGATCACAATCTGCTCTTCGTCAGTAAAAAGGTCCTTTAATTCGTGTTTAAAAGCAACCCGTACCATTTCCGCACCGTTAATCGCATGAAAAATACGTTTACTGCCTTTCGGAAAATAAATATCATGCAATAATCCGCATATGTAGGCGATTTCTACGTCTAAACCTCGTCTTGCGGCTAAAAACGCACAGAGCTGTGCGACTCCTGCGGTGTGATTATAGGAACCGATCCGTTCTTTTTCGTCCATTTCAGAATATATCTCGTCCATGTAGACCTGAACAGCTTTTTTTCTATCCATTTGTATCCTCGATGTCCATCCGAAAAATACCGGATCACCCGATGAATTTTCCGGTCAAAACCATGTGAAGGGCATTATACAGCAAAGAACCAATATTTACAAGGCAAAATGTTTTATTTTTCAATCGAATCCGCTATGGTAGTCGAAAACATCTCTTTCCCGGCGGTCGAAAGATGAATCAAATCTTGAAAATATGCCGCATTACTGTTGTCAAAC